>URUZ01000401.1 GCA_900551225.1 uncultured Clostridium sp. | reverse complement strand
GTGTTGGGGAAATTGAAGAAGGTATAGCAATAAAAGGAAAATCCGCTCATTCATGTGAGCGGATTTCTTCATTTCTTACACCATTATAATACCACAAAAACGCCCAAATTTCAAGACTTGTAATGCCCCATCTTACGCCGTATAATGAGCTTCCATTCAAGGAAAGTCCCCTTTGCAGACGCTCAGGGGATAGGTAAGGAGGGCGGCAAACATGGAACAGGGAGCGGGGATTTTTGAACTGATCGCGCAGGGAAAAAAGCGGCAGGAACTGTCGGAGCTGATGGAGCGCAACGAGGAGAGTGTGCAATTTGGTCTGGTTCTGACCCAGGAGGAGGCTGGGGAACTGGTGGCCTGCAGGAATGAGAGCCTGCGCAAATGGGGACGGGTGGAGTTCGGAAAAGGGATTCTGGATAAGCTGGTTCAGGTGTTCTGCGACTCACCGTATCTGAATCAGGACAATTATCTGGAAACGCTGAAGCAGCTTCAGGAAGTATTCTATGAGTTTAAGAATGAGACCCAGGACCAGATGACGGACGACGAGCTGCTGAATTTTATGCGGGAACAGCTGGAAGAGGTGTGCGGTGGGGATGTGGATTACCTGGAGAGTACCTGCCTGGACCGGCTGGGCGCGGGGGTGAGGGCTGGGTATAAAGGATTCGAGGAGACGGATGGCAGGCACATTTATGGAGAGTTCAGCGGGGAGAAACGGTGGGATAAGGATCTGTATATGGAAGTGGTGAGGGACTTATTCTGGTAGCAGACGGCTGCAGCACGGGAGGAGCGGATATGGAATACAGGATTGAAGGGCTGGTGCCCATTGTGGCGGAGCTGGCCGACAAGTATACGTCAAAGGAGAGCAGCTCGGTTACCTATGAGCGGGCGGAGCGGCTGATGGAGGCTGTGATTTACTGTATAAGGGAGTGCGGGGCAAATGGCAGCACACTGGACCCGGGGCAGCTGCCGGATGAGCGGGCGCTATATGACAGGGGCAGGGAACTGGTGATGGAGAAGGTGTACCGGGCCAAAAAGGTCTATGAGGGGATAATCAGGGATTTTGAGGATTACGGCTGCCGCAATTACAGGGATACCATTTTAAAGGGGATGCCGGAATTCTTCATCAGGTATGATCCTGTGTTTGATCCTGGGAACCATCTGCTGACCCTGGATTATCCGCTGCTGGCAGGCAATCCAAAGGGCTGCGGGATTGATCTGATATTCCAGTATCTGGGCGGCGTTCAGGTGGAGGCCTGGTTCCTGAACCGGTTCCATCCAAGGGAGGTGGAGAGACTGCTTATGGCCCGGCTGCCGGATTACCGGGAGCTGTATCTGGACAATCTCTGTGACCCGGTGCTGCTGAATGTCTGCGGTGGTATGATCGCGGGTAAGACAGGGGAGAACCTGGAGCTGACTAAGGAGGACTGCGATGCGGTCCGCCGGTTCTTCCAGGGGAGAAGCCGTGAGGAAATTGATGCATCCATGGCCCAGGCAGTGCGGACAGCAGCAGCGGATCTGCCGGGTTGCGGGCGGTATTTTGAACGGGCTGCGGCCGGGTTCGGGGCGCGGATCTGTAATGGGCTGGAGCATGACTGCCTGGAGATGGTGTTTCATGTGGTGTAAGGGGGCAGCGGGCCGGAGGCTCCGGCGGCCTCCACGGTGCCCGTTGTTATCTGCGGTGTGATTCCGGTCAGAGAGAAAAGAAAAAGGTGATCTGTATATGGAAATGAAATGTGAAATATATGAGAAAATTGGAAAATTATGTAAGGAGAATAACGGCTGGACAAAGGAACTGAATCTGGTCAGCTGGAACAACCGGGAGCCGGTGTATGATATCAGAACCTGGGATGAAATGCATGAGAAATGCGGGAAGGGTGTGACCTTGACCCGGGGGGAGTTAATGGCGCTGAAGGCGCTGCTGAATGAGATGAGTTTATGAATGAGGATGTCGGAGATACGGGAGCGCCCGCCTCTCCGACATTTTTAATGCAGAGAATCCCCATTCCGCCGCTGGTTAATTTATGCTAAAATGAACCTACAAAATGACAGAAACAGCGGGGGATGTGTTATGAGTAGGAGTTGGAACAGGTTTTACCGGTGGATGGGGAACATGCGGCTGGAGCGGAAGCTGCTGATCAGCTATATTCTCTTTGCGGTGATTCCCATTCTGGTGATCGGGTCGGTGATCTGTCTGGTGTCATTTCAGATCATTATCCGCCAGACCAGGGAGTATGCTGATGTGATGATCGAGCGGATCAACAATGATGCAGATGATTTTGTGGAGAATATTGAGCGGCAGGCCTATGCGGTGTACACGGAGCCGGAGATCCAGAATATTCTGGAGCACGCGGACACATTTACATTTACCCAGCAGTTAGACAGCAGGGAGCTGGTGCAGCGGCGGCTCATCGGCATGTGGGTTACGGAGAAGTACATCGTTGGCTCCTACCTCTGCGGTGCTGACGGCAACTCCTATTTTACCAACATCAATGAGCGCAATGACATGGTGCCCTCAGAGGTATTCGCCGGGGAGAGCTGGTTTGCCTCCGTCACAAGCGGGGCCAGAAAGGGCATTCTTACCGGTATACACCGGGACGACAAATATTCGGATTCTTCATCCTTGAATCTGATCAGCTATGTCCATGCGGTCAACAGCATCGCCACCGGGAAATATCTGGGTTTCCTGGTGATTGACATTGACGCCCGGGTGCTGGGGGAGCTGGTGGGGAACCGGGCGGACCTTCTGGGCGGCTATATCACTCTGGTGGACCATCAGGGGAATGTGATGTACACCATAGGACCAGGGCCGGACAATGGCAGGAGCCATTACATAAAGATGGAACACATTTCCCCGAAAACAGGGTGGACGGTGCGGACAGAGATTCCCCTGGAACAGTTTGCCAAGGAGATCTACAACATTATGCTGATGACCGCGGCAGTGGGCGGGGTGTGTTTCCTGATCTTTATCTGGATGTCCCGCAAGATATCCAGAAGCATCAGCGCCCCCATCCGGGAGCTGCAGGCGGCCATGGAGCGGGTGGAGCAGGGGGACCTGGGGGTCACGGTCCACACGGACAAGGACGATGAGACCGGCAGGCTGTCCAGAAGTTTTAACCACATGGTCTCTAATATCAGGGAGCTGATCGAGAAGGTGTATCTGACCCAGCTGGGGAAGAAGGAGGCAGAGTTCTCTGCCCTCCAGAGCCAGATCAACCCGCATTTCATGTACAATACCCTGGAGACGGTGAACATGATGGCCATTCTGGACGGAAGCTTCGAGATCTCGGATATTCTCACCGCCTTTGGGAAGCTCCTGCGGGTGAACCTGGACCAGAAGCACAACATTATCCCCCTCTATAAGGAGATCGAGTATATCAGGAATTACCTGATGATTGTGCAGATGCGGGACAAAGAGCTGTTCACCTTTTCCCTCAATGTGGCGGAGGAGGCCAGGGACTGCCGGATTCCCAAGCTGACCATCCAGCCGCTGGTGGAGAACAGCATTTTACATGGATTTAAGGAGAAAATGAGCAGGCGCAGGCTCAGCGTGGACGCCTGGGTGGAGGCGGGCCGGCTGGTGATTGTGATCGAGGACGATGGAAAGGGCATGACAGGGGAGAAGCTGGAATATGTGCGCCAGTCCCTGGAGCTGGAGGAGTCCATGGGCAGGAACGCCAGTATTGGGATCAACAATGTAAATGAACGCTGTCAGCTATTTTTTGGAGAAAATTTCCAGATGGAGATACAGAGCCGGCGGGGCGTGGGCACCCGCATAAGGCTGGAAGCCGGGGCAGTGTATGAGGAGGTCGGGGATGATACGGATTGTGGTGATTGATGATGAGCAGCTGATCCGCAGAGGGGTACGCAGGATCATCGAGTTGAGCGGTGGAAATTATGAGATTGTGGGGGAGGCCGCGGACGGGGAGGAGGGGCAGAAGCTGCTGCTGAGGACGGCCCCGGACATAGCGGTTGTGGATGTGAAAATGCCGAAAAAGAACGGGCTGGAAATGATTGAGGAGTATGCAGCCCAGGGCAGGGGAAAGACACGGTTCATCGTGCTCAGCGCTTATGATGATTATGCATTTACACGCAAGGCCATCAAGCTGGGAATCTGTGACTATCTGTTAAAGCCTGTGAACCGGTTTGACTTCCTGCGGCAGCTGGAGGAGACGGCGGGGCTGCTGACGAGGGAGAGCGGTGTCGGCGGGGAGATGGGGACAATGGATGATGGGGACGATGGGGCGGCTGCCGCTGACGCGGTGAAGCGGGCCATGGAATATATTGACCGCTGTTTCTATCAGGAGCTGACCCTGGCCTGCGTGGCGGAGCGGGTTCACATGCATCCCAATTATTTTGGCAATCTGTTTAAGAAAAAGACGGGGGTCAGCTACCTGGCTTATCTGACCGGGGTGCGGATGGAGAAGGCCAAGGAACTGCTGGACAATCCCAACCTGAAGGTGTATGAGGTGTGCCAGATCGTGGGGTATTACAGCCCGAAGCATTTCTCCAAGGTATTTAAAAAGCATGTGAACATGACGCCCAATGAGTACCGGGAACGGAATCTGTAGAACTGGCACCTTTTCTTCAGTTTGCGCCATATACTTTGCGGCTTTTGTTTCTGTATAATAATTATAGCAGGAAACAGAGTGTTCACAGCGAGGAGGAGGAATCACAATGAAAAAAAGGTTTTTAGCAAAGTCTATGGCGGTTTTGATGGCAGCCAGTATGCTGGCCGGATGTGGTGCGAAACAGGCGGAGACACCGGCAGCAGGCGGGGGCCAGGCCCAAGCGGGCGGCCAGGCAGATGGCGGGCAGGCAAATGGCGGCGGTCAGGCAGATGGCGGCAGCCAGGCAGATGGCCAGGCCCAGAATCCGGCCCCGGCGGAAGGGGAGCAGGTGGTGATCCGGTTTGCGGGATGGCTGGAGGTGGAGGAGGCCACATCCCAGCTGTTTAAGGATCTGATCGCAGGCTTTGAGAAGGAGAATCCCAATATCAAGGTGGAGACTGTGGCTATTCCCTTCAACAACTTTAAGGACCAGGTGATGATCGCGGCAAACTCGGGGGATGGGGCTGACGTGATTATGGGAAATGACCAGATGATGTCCGCATTTAACGGAGCCCAGATTCTGGCGCCGCTGGAGGGCGTGCTGGATCAGGCAGTGATCGATGACCTGATTCCCGTCTATAAGGAGGCGACCATGTACAATGGGCAGCTCTGCTCAGTGGCGTGGATGCCTCACCCGGTGGCCATGTTCTACAATAAGGACCTGTTCACGAAGGCGGGCCTGGATCCGGAGAATCCTCCAAAGACCTGGGAGGAAATGGAAACTGCCATTGAGAAAATCAGCGCACTGGGACTGGATGAGGGCGGCAACCAGATCTACGGACTGGCTATACCCAATGGCAAAGGTTCACACGCTGCCCAGCGTTTCCAGGGGATCGTCTATTCTTATGGAGGGAATTTCCTGGATGGACAGGGGAATCCCAATGTGGAGACACCGGAGTACAAGGCAGCGTTCCAGTTCTTAAAGGATATGGCGGATCAGGGCTATATGCCGGAGTGTATTGACGCCAAGGATGCCCGCAGCTTGTTTGCAACCGGCATGGCGGGGATTACCTTTGAGAGTGAGATGGGGCGGAACATTTACCGCACCACCAGCGGCCTGGGCGAGGGATTCGATGCCTCTATGGGAGTGGCGCTGCTCCCGGTGAACCAGACCGGTGAATCCACCACCATC
>URUZ01000400.1 GCA_900551225.1 uncultured Clostridium sp. | reverse complement strand
GTGCATATTTACCTGCTTCTAAAAATGACGTAAGCCCCGAAAAATCCCCTTCATACTGCACCCAGCCAATTCTAGCCGGCAGCTCCAATTTAAGTGCATCCTGGGTCAAGATCCCAGATACTCCGGCAGCACCCCTGCCTCCCTTGCCTCAAACACCCCCCGCAAAGTAATCATCTCCATCCCCCACTATTCCTCCCCTTCATTCGCCTTCTCCACCACCACATCTTCCCCGCTGGTCCCCGCCTCAAAGACCACCTGCAGCACAGCCTGGGGCCAGTTAAGCCCTACTCTGGCGTGTTTGTCCCCGGCCTGGGCGGTCTGCTGCAGCAGGGCCAGCAGTTCCTCCAGCACCTCCCTGGTCAGATATCCGCCGCGCCAGTGGAAGATCAGCGGGTTCCCCTTGCGCATGGCCTGCTTCGCCCGCTTTGCCACATCCTCCATCTTAGTAAAGGAGATCTTCTTCTTTCTATAATAAAATTGATCGTCGTCACTGCACTGGGGAATCCCATACAGGGCTGGTTCGTGGTCCCGGAAAAAGTTCTTGTCGTCCCGGTTCAGATAGTCGTAACGGACCGTTCCACCGCGGCTCAGGCTGTTGTCAAAGGTCACGTCCACCTGATAGTATTTACCGCCCAGGCGCACCACGTTCCAGGCGTGGCGGTACTTGATCTTCTTCTCGGGGTTGGAATCGGAGATGGCGATGATACACCAGATCCCCAGGGCATCACAGAGAATTTTCACTGTCTTTGCAATCCCCTCGCAGACTCCCACGCCCTGTCCCAGAGGACCGATAATCTCATGGGAGTAGGCCTTTTTCAGCTTGTCATAGCGGACATTTCCGCAGATAAAATCGTGTATATACTGTTCCTTCTCCCACTCGTCCATATTCTGGGCCGGGCGGACAAGTTTAGCCACTCTGGCAGTCATGGCCTTCTGGTGTTCCTTCACCTTCCCCTTATCAAACAGGTATTCCGGTATGATCTCCACATTGGCGGCATCCGGGTAGAAACGGTAGCGGAAGCCCACCGCATAGAATATCTCCGGGCAGTCCAGCCGCAGCTTGAAGAATATATCCGTCAGTTCCCGCCCATCCAGCCGGGGTGCCGGGAAGGAAGGCGACAGGGCGGACAGGCCGATTTTCATGGACTGATAGACATTTTGCTGTATTTTGTTCATCTGGTTGTAATAATAAGGTTCCATGGTGTCCTCCGTATTTCTGTACATTTCCCCATTATAGCACAGAATTCCCCTTCTGTTGACCCCTTCCGTCACCTGCTGACCCCCAAACAGCAGCCGCAGACAGCGAAAAGCAGACAGCCTGATCACCAAGCTGTCTGCCTGCATAACTTTATATACAATCTCTATTCCCCCGCCAAATACCGGTACAGCATTCTTCCCAATGTCTCCTGGTCAATCGGCTTTGAAAAATGGGCATCCATTCCGGCTGCCAGAGCCGCGCGCACATCTTCCTCAAAAGCATTGGCAGTCATTGCCAGAATCGGTATGTCTTTGACGTCCCGGCGGTTCAGGCTGCGGATGGCTTTTGTCGCCTCATAGCCGTCCATCACCGGCATCTGGATATCCATCAGGATCAGGTCGTACAGGCCCTCGGCAGATTCCGCCACCTTTTGCAGGGCCTGGGCGCCGTCACAGCTCTCGTCGATGGTCACCCCCCAGTCGGCCAGCAGCTCTCTGGCGATCTCCCGGTTGATTTCATTATCCTCCACCAGAAGTATCCGTTTTCCAGTGTAGTCATGCTGCGCTTCGGCGCCAGCACTGCGCCAGCCGCCATTTTTCCGGGGCGTATCCACAGGCTGCACATCCTGCTGCTGCAGCGGAAGCACAACTGTAAACAGAGATCCCTCTCCCAGCCTGCTCTCCACCTGGATATCACCGTTCATCCGGTCAACCAGATTCTTGGTGATAGCCATTCCCAGGCCAGTGCCCACAATTTTGCTGCTGGTGGAATCCTGCGCCCGCTCAAATGGCAGGAACAGCCGCTCCAGGAATTCCTCACTCATGCCTATACCCGTGTCCCCGCAGCTGAACACGAAATTCTGATTCCCTGGCCTAAAGCCCGCCTCCTGTCTGATTTCTACACAGATACGGCCTCCGTCCGGAGTATATTTAACGGCATTACTCAAAATGTTGATATATACCTGGCGGATGCACAGGGCATCCCCAATCACATTTACATTAACCAGGCCATCCATAATCACATCCACTGTAAGCTCCTTGGCATTGGCATCCGGCAAAATGATTTCAACCGTCTCCGACACCAGCTCCGCCAGGTCAAACGGTTCGCTCCTCAGCGCCAGCTTCCCGCTCTCGATCTTGGACATATCCAGAATGTCGTTGATCAGACTCAGCAGATGCTTGCTGGAGCGGCTGATTATCCCCAGACATTCCAGCACCTTCTCCGGATCATCCAGATGGCCGATGGCGATATCCGTCATGCCCACCACCGCATTCATGGGCGTCCGGATGTCATGGCTCATGTTGGATAGGAACTGGCTTTTGGCCTCATTTGCCGCCTGTGCCCCGTCCAATGCGCTTTGCAGCGCCTGACGCTGACGCTCCTCCTCATTCCTCTGGTCATCGATTCTCCTGGATATGAGAATCGCCAGCTCCTCCTCAGAATAGGGATTGTCAACCTTGATAATCTGGGTGGAAATCCAGTGATACCGCCCATCCGCAAGCAGCTGCCTGGCCTCCTGAAACACCTCATTCGTATCCTGTCCAAGGGTTCTGCGAAGATTCTCCGGATCAAACCGCTGCTTAAAAACAGCCAGATGATCGGGGTGCATGGCATTTGCCACATTGTCAAACAATTCACTGTAGGTATTCTGATGCCCAAGCTCCCACATCAACCCTGGCTTAACATAGATAAAATTAACCGTATCCCGGGTCAGGTTGAGGCTGATGATCACCGGATAGGCATTGGATATGGCTCCCACCAGCGTGGTGCGCTCCTGAAGCTTCTCCCGCTCAGCGTTTTCCTTTGCAAGCTTTTCATCCGTGATATCGTGAAATGCAGCAATCAGGATCGGACTGCCATTCTCATCCATTGTCTTTTCAATGATACCGGACACCCAGAAAATGCTTCCCGCCCCATCGAACATCCTGATTTCGAACACATTTTTCCGCTGGTTGAGGGAAGTATCCTGAAAAAGCGCTACCATCTTCTCATAATCATCGGGATAAACCCCATCCTGGAACAGCTTCCCTTTGGGTGCGTCATTGGCTGACCCTTGCGGATACCCCAGCAGGCGCAGGCCTTCCTGATTCAGCTGAATGTAGCAATGAGGCTCTCCGGCTGTGATGAGGGCGACTCCCTCAGGCACTGCATTGTAAAGGTGGCGGATATATTCCGCCTGATGGCTCAGCCTGCGGTTCGCCCGGTTGGCGTAGCGCAGATAGGACAGCACCAGCAGGGCAATCCCCAGTATAATACTCCCTATCAGCCCCAGGGAATGCAGCAGGATCTTATTGGTCTGTGAATTGACCACATTCTCAGGTATAATGGAGATCAAATACCAGTCGGACTGCAGCTTTAGAGGTGTGTAACAAAAAACCATATCCTCATCCTGATAGCTGAATACCGCCAGCCCGGTCCGCAGATCTGTCAGGGACTGGGCAAACTGGGTCAGGCGCTCCGGATCATTCTTGGCATCAGGCAGCATGTCGAACAGGTTTTTAATGGTTTTGTTGCTGTTGGGGTGGGGCGGGCGGATCAGCACATCCCCCTGGGTATTGATCACATAGGAAAAGCCTGTGTCATTATAAAACGACAGGCTGAAGCTTTCCACAATGCCGTCCACCTCCAGCTCCTTGATCAGCCAGCCCTCTGTTCCGTCCTTCAGAGACACCTTTATATACTGGTTAAACACATTTACCCCGTTCACACTGCTGATATGGGGGTCGATAATCCCGCCTTCACCGCCTTTATCCAGCAGCGCCTTCATGGCCCCCTCATCTCTCCGGGTTCCCGCCGGAAAGCAGGCGCCATCCTCCAGATACAGGCTGACGCCGCTGTCTATCAATGTATAATTCTTCATCAGCGCCTCAAGGGCTCCGCTCTCTTCCCTGGACAGCTCCTGTATCTGCCCCGCGGCCCCACTCATCGCCTCAAAATTGCGCAGCAGCTGAATCTTCAGGGTGTTGCAGCCCTGTCTGGTACTCTCCATTATGGTGCGGGCCGACTGCTCCCACAGCTGCTTTCTTACCCCCTGAATAAAAAGAAAGGTCAGAAGGCTGAGAAGCGCTCCCAGCAATATGGCCGCCAGGGCAATCTTCCGGTTGCCCCTAATCCCCTTCTTCTCTGTCACTGTGTCTCCCCCTCCTGTGCAGCCTGCTGATCCATCCAGTCCATCACCGGCTCCAGAGGTTCACGGGACAGCAGCTTCCGGGATACCTCCGCGGTCAGATCCCAAATGGGCAGCTCCAGCAGTCCGTCCGATCCGATCACCACATTCCCTTCCTGGTAGCAGGGAATCAAAGGCTGGACCGCCTTGACAGATGACGGGCTCCCCTCCTTCAGCGGGCTGAAAGAGGACTGCTGGTCAGCAAATTTCTGTATATTCTCCGCCCGGGTGAAATACTCCACGAACCGCACCGCAGCGTCCTGGTGCCGGCTGTCCGCATTTACGCTCAGGCGTGTATCCGCATTGATCACAAGAACCTGGCCATCGTCCATCGCCGGATACGGCACTACCTGAAATGCAAAGTCCGGTTCCATGTTCTCAACGCGCCCTGCCGCCCAGGCTCCGGTCAGCATAAACGGCGCCTGCCCCTTCACAAACTCCTCCAGATCGTCCGAGGTTTTCTTCGTGACCAGCGCTTTCTCCGCATCAATGTAGCCCTTCCCTATCATATCATCCACCAGTTCAAAACCCGGGGTCAGGTATTCGCTGAGAGCCGCCTCCCCCTGGTTCAGGCTGTCATATACCTCCCGCTGTTGCCGGCCCTGGTAAATTGGACACAGGCTCCGCCCAATGGCCAGCGTCTTTAGAGAAATGTCGTTGTTGGCAATAATCGGAGTAATTCCCTGATTTTTAAAAAATTGACAGACGCTTTCCCATTCCGGAAGGGTCCTGGGAATCTTCTGCCCATATTCCTCCAAAAGATCCAGATTGCAGTAGAGTCCAAACACAGATACAGTGGTTGGCACCCAGTAGATTTTACCGTTATCATCCATCTGGGTTATCATCTGATCCGTGTAATTGGAAATATTATTCATGCCCGACAAATCCGCCAGCTGCCCCTTCTCCCTCAGGTCCAGCACAACATCATGATTAACCATAAACACATCATCGCCCTTCCCGGCGGCCATGCGTTTCTCAAGCGCTTCATAATATTCCGCTCCCTTTATACTCTCATAGGATACCCGGATATCGGGGTTCTCCTTCATGAAGCCGGAGATGATCTCCTCGATCACGGTCACATTCTCTTGCTCATATTTATTTCCAAAAAATGTAATATCAGTAGTTTCCTTACCTGTCTCCTGATAATTCATCACCACATTTTTACTGCCGCAGCCCCCCAGCATTATGATCGATGCCATAAATGCCGCGCACAGCCCCGCCGGCCCTCTCCGTCTCATTCAATACACTCCCGGATTTATTTTTCACACTGTAAATCTTAATACTGCTGTTAAAAATTATAACACACCCTTCAGCGATTATCTATTATTTACGTAAGTTTTCCTTGTTTTTTGAAAATTCAATTAACTGGGA
>URUZ01000399.1 GCA_900551225.1 uncultured Clostridium sp. | reverse complement strand
CGTGGAATACCTCACTAAGTGCCAGTGACATGTATCGCACGTAACCGCCTAAAAGACAGGCGCTAAGTGCTCATAACAAGGAGGTTTATAAATGAGCGTCAGACGTATTTTTGTAGAGAAGAAGCCGGATTATGCAGTGAAGGCAGGGGAGCTGAGGGAGGAGCTGGAGAGCTATCTGGGAATCAGCACAATGGAAAATGTGCGGGTGCTGATCCGTTATGATATTGAGAACTTATCTCAGGAGACCTATGAGAAGGCAAAAGTCACCATCTTCTCCGAACCGCCTGTGGACCTGGTCTATGAGGAAGCATTTCCGGAGAATCCGGGAGATCTGGTATTCTCTGTGGAATATCTGCCGGGACAGTTCGACCAGAGGGCTGACTCTGCGGAGCAGTGCGTGAAGCTGCTGAAGGAGAGTGAGGAGCCGGTGATCCGCTCCGCCACCACTTATGTGATTACCGCGGACCTGACCGCAGCCCAGAAGGAGGCCATCAAGAGCTTCTGCATCAACCCCGTGGACAGCAGGCAGGCCCAGGAGGACAAGCCACTGACCCTGGTGGCTGAGTTTGACGTGCCTGAGGACATCAAGACATTTGAAGGGTTTGCCCAGGCAGGGGAGGAGGAGCTGAAGGCCCTGTATGACACTCTGAACCTGGCCATGACATTTAAGGACTTTCTGCATATCCAGGATTATTACAGGACAGAAGAGCACCGTGACCCAACTGTCACTGAGATACGCGTGCTGGATACCTACTGGTCCGACCACTGCCGCCACACCACATTTTCCACGGAACTGAAAAATGTGAACTTTACAGACGGCGATTACAGGGAGCCTATTGAGAATACCTACAGGCAGTACCTGGCAGACCGGGAAGTGATCTATAAGGGGCGTGAGGATAAATATGTGTGCCTCATGGATCTGGCCCTGATGGCCATGAAGAAGCTGCGCAGCGAGGGGAAGCTGGAGGACATGGAAGTGTCCGAGGAGATCAACGCCTGCAGCATTGTGGTGCCTGTGGAGATCGACGGCGTCACTGAGGAGTGGCTGGTGAACTTCAAGAACGAGACTCACAACCATCCCACAGAGATCGAGCCATTCGGAGGGGCGGCCACCTGTCTGGGCGGAGCCATCCGCGACCCGCTGTCCGGACGCACCTACGTGTACCAGGCTATGCGCGTTACCGGCGCGGCAGATCCCACTACGCCCTTGGACCGGACCTTAAAGGGCAAGCTGCCCCAGAGAAAGATCGTAAACAGCGCGGCTCAGGGCTATTCCTCCTACGGCAACCAGATTGGTCTGGCCACCGGCTATGTAAAGGAAGTGTACCATCCGGGCTATGTGGCCAAGCGCATGGAGATCGGCGCGGTCATGGGCGCGGCACCCAGGAAGGACGTGATCCGCGAGACCTCTGATCCGGGAGATATCATTATTCTGCTGGGCGGGCGCACCGGGCGCGACGGCATCGGCGGCGCAACAGGCTCCTCCAAGGTTCACACCACCGCTTCCATCGAGGTGTGCGGAGCCGAGGTGCAGAAGGGCAATGCTCCCACAGAGCGCAAGATCCAGAGGATGTTCCGCCGCCCGGAGGTGAGCCGGATTATCAAGAAGTGCAACGACTTCGGCGCAGGCGGCGTGTCGGTTGCCATCGGCGAGCTGGCGGTGGGCCTGGAGATCGATCTGGACAAGGTCCCCAAGAAGTATGCGGGGCTGGACGGCACGGAGATCGCCATCTCCGAGTCCCAGGAGCGCATGGCTGTGGTGGTGGACCCCAGGGACGTGGACACATTCCTGGCATTTGCGGCTGAGGAGAATCTGGAAGCGGTGACCGTGGCCGTGGTAACTGAGTCCCCCAGGCTGGTGCTGAACTGGAGAGGCAGGACCATTGTGGATATCAGCCGTGCATTTCTGGATACCAACGGCGCCCACCAGGAGGCGGACGTGACACTGGAGGTTCCGGGCCGGGCCGGCAGCCTGTTTGAGCGGCAGGAGGTGGGCAGCGTGAAGGAGGCATGGCTGAACATGCTGTCCGGATTAAACGTCTGCTCACAGAAGGGGCTTGTGGAGCGTTTCGACGGCTCCATCGGCGCGGCTTCCGTGCTGATGCCCTACGGCGGAAAGTACCAGCTGACCGAGACACAGTCCATGGTTGCCAAGCTTCCGGTACTGAAGGGCCATACTGATACAGTGACCATGATGAGTTACGGTTTTGATCCATATCTGTCCAGCTGGAGCCCCTACCACGGGGCGGTGTACGCGGTGGTTTCTTCCGTGGCCAAGATCGTGGCCTGCGGCGGAGACTACAGCAGGATACGCTTCACCTTCCAGGAGTATTTCCGCAGGATGAACGCAGACCCGGCCCGCTGGAGCCAGCCCTTTGCAGCCCTGCTGGGCGCCTACAGCGCGCAGATGGGATTCGGGCTTCCATCCATCGGCGGCAAGGACAGCATGTCGGGCACCTTTGACGATGAAAATGGAGAGATCAACGTACCCCCCACCCTGGTGTCCTTCGCAGTGGACGTGAACAGCTATAAAAACATTATCACACCTGAGTTCAAGAGACCGGGCAGCAAGATCGTGGTGTTTAAGATACAAAGGGATGGCTTTGACCTGCCGGATTATCAGCAGATCATGGACGGATACGGTAAGATCTTTGAAGATATCAAGGCCGGCAGAATCATTTCCGCCTACGCGGTGGAGGGCCACGGCGCAGCTGAGGCAGTGAGCAAGATGGCCTTCGGCAACAAGCTGGGCGTGAAGATCGAACACAATGTGGACCCAAGGGACCTATTTGCGGCAGGCTGGGGAGACATTGTATGCGAGGTGCCGGATGGCAAAGTGGGAGAGCTGTCCATCTCCTATACGGTGATCGGTGAAGTGACGGATACCGCGGCCTTCTCCTATGGAGACATGGAGATCACCATAGAAGAGGCCCTGAACTGCTGGAAGGGGACGCTGGAGGACGTGTTCCCCACTGCCACAGGAAGAGAAAAAACAGGGGATGAAGCGGCCCTGGAAGAAAAAATCTACGATGCAGACGCGGTATATGTGTGCGACCATAAGATAGGCCGTCCCACTGTATTTATCCCGGTGTTCCCAGGCACCAACTGTGAGTATGACAGTGCAAGGGCCTTTGAACGGGCCGGAGCCAGGGTGGTGACCAAGGTGTTCAGGAACCTGAGCGCTGAGGACATCCGTCTGTCCGTGGATGAGTATAAGAAGGAGATCGCGGGGGCTCAGATCGTTATGTTCCCCGGCGGCTTCTCCGCAGGCGACGAGCCGGAAGGCTCCGCCAAGTTCTTCGCCACTGTGTTCCGCAATGCAGTGATGAAGGAAGAGATTGAAAAACTGCTTAATGAGCGGGACGGGCTGATGCTGGGCGTGTGCAACGGTTTCCAGGCTCTGATCAAGCTGGGGCTGCTGCCGGAGGGCAGAATCGTGGACCAGAAGGCGGATGCGCCGACACTGGCCATGAATATCATCGGCCGCCACGTGTCCAAGATGGTATATACCAAGGTGGTGTCCAACAAGTCTCCGTGGCTTGCAGGCGCAGAGCTGGGCGGTGTGTACTGCAATCCCGCCTCCCACGGCGAGGGACGTTTCGTTGCCAGCCAGGCATGGCTTGAGAAGCTGGCGGCGAATGGCCAGGTGGCAACCCAGTACGTGGACGGGCAGGGCAGACCAACCATGGATGAGTATTGGAATCCCAACGGCTCCTACATGGCAATCGAGGGTATCACCAGTCCCGATGGCCGCATTCTGGGCAAGATGGCCCACTCTGAGCGCCGGGGCGAGGCAGTGGCAATGAATATTTACGGGGAGCAGGATTTGAAGATATTCGAATCCGGTGTGAAGTATTTTACAATATAATACAGATCAGGAAACGCGCCTTCCGGCAGACGGGAGGCGCGTTTTCATATAATCGTAAGAGAAAAATAGATCAGTAAGTGATAAACTGGATCTATAAACCATAATAACTGAGAAAAATAGGAGAACAAGGTATGGAGACATATACAGTGATGCTGATCGTCATTATCTGCCTGGGCCTGGTGCTGACCAAGCTGGAGAACCGGCGGACCTCCGGCAAGCGGATCGGGGACAAGGTGCGCGAGAGCTATGGGAAGATTCCTTCCCCTGGAGAGGTTGACTTCTCCCTTTTAGAGTACAGCTGGGTATTCGATCGGGAGAAGGTGCCGGAACATGAACAGATAGATGAAATCACCTGGAACGATCTGGATATGGACTCGGTTTTCTGCCGCATCGACAGCTGTCAGAGCTTTGCAGGGCAGCAGGTGCTGTATGGAGCGCTGCACTGCCAGGCAAAGGCAGAGGAGCAGGGCGAACGCCTGAAGGAAAAGATCTTGTTCTTTGCTCAGAATGAGGAGGAGCGGCAGAGGGTCATGATGATCCTGGCCCGTCTGGGGAAGGGGCGGGACAGCTATTATCTGCCTGCATTTGTCCACAATCTAAAGGGCTTTGAGATACCCAATATCCGGTTTTACCATATGATGAGGGCGCTGCTGTTTCTGTCCCTGATTCCGGCCGCCGTCTTGCTGCAGTCCCAGCTTCTGGTGCTTACGCTGTTTGCAGCCATGGCTAATCTGACCATCTATTCCTTTCAGAAGTACAAATACAGCGTGAATCTGTCCATGCTCAGAAGCGTGTTAGGCATTGTGAGAACTGCCCGGCAGATATCAGACGGAGGAAAGTCCGGCTATGAGACCAGATTCCGGGATCTGGCGGATCTGGCCAGACCCTTTGAGCGCGCGATCCTTAAGATGGCAAAGCTGCAGCGGCGGGACCAGGAAGGCCTGGCAGGCGATATGTTCAGCATGCTGGGGGCCTATTTTATCGGAGTCACGCTGAGCGATTTTATACAGTACAACCAGCTGCTGAAGGAGCTGAATGGGAAGCAGCAGGAGCTTTTAGAACTGTATCACCGGGTGGGAGAAGTGGACATGTCCATTGCGGCTGCCTCCTTCAGGGCCAGTCTGCCCCACTGGTGTGTTCCGGAGACAGTCCGGTCAGGCGGAATACAGGTTGAGGACATCTACCATCCCCTGATCAAGGACCCGGTGTGCAACAGTGTCACCCTGGAGCGGGGCTGTCTGATTACCGGCTCCAATGCCTCCGGCAAATCCACATTTATCAAGTCCCTGGCAGTCAATGTACTGCTGGCCCAGAGCATCTGCACCTGCGCCGCAGGCAGAATGCGGCTGCCCGCTGCCAGCCTGGTCACCTCCATGGCTGTCCGGGACGATGTGACGTCAGGGGAAAGCTACTATATTAAGGAAATCAAGTATCTGAAGCGCATCATCAGGCAGCTGGACAGTGAGCGTTTCACCATCTGTGTCATCGACGAGATCCTGCGGGGTACCAACACCCAGGAGCGGATCGCTGCCTCCTGCGCTGTGCTGAAGTACCTGGCAGGGCAGAACTGCCTAGCGGTCACAGCCTCCCATGATATCGAGCTGACCCAGCTGCTGGCGGACTACTATGACAACTATCATTTCAGGGAGCAGATGGAGGAGAACGGAATCTCCTACACCTACAAGATCCAGCCGGGGCCTGCGGACTCTAAAAATGCCATCCGTCTGCTGGAGATCATGGGATTCCCGGGAGAGATTGTGGAGGAGGCGCGGATGGTTACGCGGACGTGGGCTGGTGTAATGGATGGAACCTGAGGGCGGAGGGACTGAACTGTACCCCTTGTCAAGGACACATTAGAAAGGAGGGCGTTTGTTTTTTAACCGCTTCCAATCTATCTTTGTG
>URUZ01000398.1 GCA_900551225.1 uncultured Clostridium sp. | reverse complement strand
AAATATAGCCGGCTGCCGACATCCCCTGACAGATTATTTTATAAATAGGCCTAAATACAATTGACAATTAGTATGATAATTGTTATTATACTAATTAAAGGTGATAAAAAAATAACAAAAGGAGAAGGAATCTATGGCGACGGAGATTAAGATGCCAAAACTGAATGCTTCCATGAAGGATGGAACTGTCAGGAAATGGTTCAGGAAGGAGGGGGAAGCCGTAAGCAGCGGCGAAGGCCTGTGCTCTATTACAAATGGAAAGGCCACCGGAACCATAGAGGCCCCGCAGGACGGTATGCTGCTGAAGATCCTGGTTCCTGCCGGTACAAAGGCGGCCTGTGACGCTTTGGTGGCCTATGTGGGGCAGGAGGGAGAAATACTGCCGGAAGCGGCGGCTCCTGGAGATGGGAAGGAGGAGAGGCGCAGCGTGCTGGTGATCGGCGGAGGGCCGGGCGGGTATGTGGCGGCTATCCGGGCAGCGCAGCTGGACGCCAGGGTGACCCTTGTGGAGAAGGACAGAATGGGCGGAACATGCCTGAATGTGGGCTGCATTCCGACGAAAGCCCTGCTCCACAGCGCGGAACTGTACACCCAGATGAGGGACGCAGAGACGTCTGGGATTCTGGCGGAAAGCGTGAGGGTTGACTGGGAGAAGGTACAGCAGAATAAATGCCGGGTATCGGAGACGCTTTCTGAGGGTGTCGAGGCGTTGATGGATTTAAATGGAATTGAGCTGATATATGGCCAGGCATCCTTCCTTACGCCGGAGAAGGTTCTGATCCGGGGAGCGGACGGATCTGAGACAGTCATAGAACCTGACCGCTGTATTATAGCTGCCGGTTCAGTCTCTGCGGTACCGCCCATACCGGGGATTCAGGAGAGCCGAAACTGTGTGGACTCTACAGGGGCTTTGAGTTTTGAGAAGATCCCGGAGTCTCTGGCTGTGATCGGAGGCGGCGTGATCGGGGTGGAGCTGGCCTGCGCTTATGCACAGCTGGGGACCAGGGTCACGGTGATTGAGATGCTTCCAAAGCTTCTGCCGATGATGGATGAGGAACTGACCGGGGCGGCAAAGGGTCTGCTGGAGCGGTTCGGCATTACATTTTACATGGAGACCCAGGTCCGGTCCGTGGAGGATCAGGAGGGCGGCAGCATAGTAAATGCCTGCCAAAGGGATGGCAGCCCACTCCGCCTGGCTGCGGAGAAGGTGCTGGTGGCTGTGGGCAGAAGGACCAACACGGCACAGCTGGGACTGGAACAGGCAGGAATTCTCCACGACCGCGGCAGGATCACGGTGAACAACCGGATGGAGACAAGCGTTAAGGGGATTTATGCGGTGGGAGACTGCGTCGGAAAGACTATGCTGGCCCACACTGCCTCCGCCATGGGGGAGACAGCGGCTGAGAATGCGATGGGCAAGACGGCTGTCTATGACCAGAAGAGCAGCCCGTCCTGTGTTTACATCTCACCGGAATTTGCAGGGGTTGGATTGACGGAAGAGGAGGTAAAGGCAGCGGGGATTGACTATGAGGCGGGACGTTTCCCCATGGCTGCCAACGGGAAATCCAGGATTATGGGGGAGACCGAAGGGTGGATGAAGGTGCTGGCCAATAAACGGACAGGCAAATTACTGGGTGTCCATATGCTGTGTGTCCGTGCCACGGATCTCATTGGAGAAGCGGCCCTGGCGATCCAGATGGGGGCCACAATCCGGGATATACGCCGCACGATCCACGCCCACCCCACAGTGTCCGAGGCATTTCGCGAAGCGGCCCTGGCGGCCGGAGGTCAGGCAATTCACAACAGATAAAGCATCTGCTGCCGACATGGCAGGGGCAATAAAAGGGGGTAAAATATAATGAAACTGAATAAGACGAAGATTATGGTTCTGATGTTCATTTCTCTGCTGATCGGCTATCTGCCGTGGTACAATTTTTCGGCGGTTATGCCATACATATCCAAGGAATTCGGATTTACGGCAGCTCAGGAGGGGATGATCGTCTCAGCATTCCAGCTGGGCTATGTGATCGTAGTGCTGATCACGGGCTGGCTGGCGGATAAGATTGGCTCCAAGCTGGTGGTTGCGTGGGCCACGCTCTGCACTGCGGTATTTGCCTCTGCCTTTGTATTCGTTGCCAGGGACTTTACCACAACACTGCTGATGCGCCTTTTGACAGGGCTTTCGGCGGGCGCGATCTATGCGCCTGGCATGTCCCTGCTGGCCAACTGGTTCCCGGCCCAGGAGCGCGGCAAAGCCATGGGGGCCTACACGGCCGGCCTGGTGGCGGCTTACGCGGGCGGTTACTTTATCGCCTCGCCCCTGGCCGCTGCTTACGACTGGCGCGTGGGTATGCTGGCAACCTCTGTTCCGGTGTTTATCGCGGCATTGATCGTGTTTGTGTTTGTGAAGGAGAAGCCTGAGGGTTCACTGAGCTTTGACGGAGCGCCGGGTGCTGCGGGCGATGGAGCCGGGAAGGCTCTGCCGGCGCCGGAAGGCGGCTATATGGGGCCCATCCTGCTGACCGGATCTTATATGGGCCATATGTGGGAGCTGTATGCATTCTGGGGCTATATCGGCGCGTTTATGATGGCATGCTGCACACGCCACGGCCTTCCGGCAGCTACAGGCGGGCTGCTGGCAGCAATTATCATCATGGTAGGAGCGCCGGCCGTATACCTGATGGGCCTGGCTGCAGATAAATGGGGGCGCACCAAAGCGATTATCATAGCTGCCACGGCCAGCCTGATTCCGGAGTTTTTCTTTGGCTACATGCTGGATGCGCCGCTCTGGCTGACAGTCCTGGTAGGACTCTGGATCGGCTTCTGGGTGATTGCGGACTCGGCCATCTATAAAGCGGGGCTCACAGACATGATTTCCGACAAGGTACGGGGAACCATCCTGGGCGTGCAGTCTGCGGTGGGCTTCTCCATGACGGTGCTGGCGCCTCTCGCTTTCGGCGCATTGCTGGGCAAATTAAACGGCGGCGTGGCTTCCTCAGAGGCCACTGTGTGGGGACCGTGCTTTGTCATGCTGGGCATCGGCGCGCTTCTGGCGCCCCTTCTGTCCTGGGCCACCAGAAAGACCCTTCAGGCCAAGCTGATGACAGGCGGGAAAATGTAGCAAGGTGGTCGGTTATGAGACAAAGGATAGAGATCTACTGGCAGAGGGAATGTGAGGACCGGCTGCCTGAGGTGATGGAAACGGTCCGGAGGCATTTCCCAATGCTGGAACCGGTCCGGGCGGAGGAGAGACGGCCCAAGGTTACTGCTTATGACCCATCCAGATATCAGTACGATGCGGCGGAGCTGCTGAGGGGGATTCCGGGTGAGGGCCTGTGCCTGTACCTGGTGAAAGGGGACCTGTATTACCCGGGTTACCGCTATCTGTACGGGGCGGCGGCAGAGGGGGTGGCAGTCGTTTCGGACTTCCGGCCGGATACGGAGGAGGGGTTCAGAAAGGAAATCTGCCATGAGATCGGCCATGCCCTGGGGCTGCCCCACTGCAGAAAGGACTGCGTGATGCATGTGGCGCGTTCGGAGCGGGAGTTGGAACACAAAAGTGGAGAATTTTGCAGCCACTGCCGGAAAATGCTGGAAAGGCCGGCCGGGCTTCGAAAGAATAAGAGAGTAGGAATAGAGGAGGTAAACGTTTCATGACAAAAACAAATCCAGTACCCTGGAGAAAATGTGAGGATTTGAACAAGTATGCAGTGGCAACCAATGTTCCTGTGTGGGTGGGGGAGCAGAAGGTGATCGCAGACCGGGTGGTAAAGACCGCCTGCCCTCACAACTGTTATGACACCTGCGGATTGTTGGTGTATGTGAAGGATGAAAAGGTCATCAAGATTGAGGGGGACCCCGGCCATCCCATTACAAAAGGGCATCTCTGCCTGAAAGGGTTTGCCAATGTGGAGAAAATCAACAGCCCGGACCGTGTGAAATACCCGCTGCTTCGCGTGGGAGAGCGGGGAGAAGGGAAGTTCAAGCGCATCAGCTGGGAAGAAGCCATGGACTATATGGTGGAGAAGATCGGAAAGATCCGGGATACATACGGCAGTGAAGCCCTCATGGAGTACGGATACTCCGGTAACCGTGAGCACATGGCAAAGGCGGTAAGCGGGCGTTTCTTAAATCTGTTCGGCGCAACCAAGCTGGTGGGAAGCTTCTGCCTGCTGTCCGGCGCGGCAGGCTCCTACCACAGTGTGGGCACCCAGCATACCATGGCCCCGGAGGTATGGTCTGAGAACTGTGAGTGTATCATGCTGATCGGGCGGAATCCCTCGGCCACCAACCCCCATATCTATCCCTTTATCTACCGGGCCAAGGAGCGGGGAGCCAAGCTGATCGTGGTGGACCCATATGTGACGGGGGCAGCATCCAAAGCGGATCTGCATCTGCGTCCAAGGCCAGGCACGGACGGGGCGCTGGCGCTGGGGATGATTCACTGGATTATCAAGAATGATCTTCAGGATAAGGACTTTATCGCAGAGCACACCGTGGGCTATGAATCGCTGGAGAAGCTGGTGGAGGAGTGGACGCCGGAACATACGGAGGAAGTCACCACGATTCCAAGGGAGCAGATCATAGAGGCCGCTGAGATGTATGCCACCCTGCAATCCCATATGGAATGCGGCTATGGACAGCAGCGCTATAGCAACGGCCACCAGATCCAGAGGGCCCTTGCATGTCTGGCCGCAGTCTGCGGACATATCGGTAAGGCCAGCGGCAACTACAACTGCATTGATTCCATGGGCTTCCCTGGGATTGAAGGCTTCATGAAGACGGCAAATGTCACCTGCCCCGAGGGCGCGGACATCAAGAGTACCAGGATGATCAATATTGCAACCTTTGCAAAAGCCCTTCACGAGGCGTCGGATCCGCCTATAAAAGGGGTGATCTCCTACCGCGGAGGCCTGGTATCCCAGCAGCCTTGGGTGGACTATACTATTGAGGCCTTAAAACAGCTGGATCTGTTTGTGGTCATAGAGCAGTTTATGACGGATGACACGGACTGGGCGGACCTGGTGCTTCCGGGCTGCCATTTCCTGGAACAGTACGGCCTGCATACGTCCTACTGGCATCATTACAACCAGGTTCTGGTGCCTGTCTGTCAGCCGTACTATGAGTCGGTGCCGGACCTGGAGATCTTCGAGGAACTGGGACGGCGTCTGGGCTTTGAGGAGTATTTCCCCAGGGAGAGGACCGGTCTGGACTATATCCGCATGCTGATCGGGGATAACACGGATGTGGACGGTGCCGTATCGCCCAATGGCCCGGTGCGGCTGAGCGAGGACTGGTGCCCCTTAGTACCCTATGAGAACGGCAATTTTAACACGCCCTCCGGCAAATTTGAGTTCTACTCCTATTCCATGGAGGAGAGAGGCAAGAAATTCGAAGGCGACTATTGCCCGGTACCCCATTACACGGAGCCGGATGAGAGCGTGCCCGGGACCCCGGAGCTGGCGAAGAAGTATCCCCTCAGTGTCATTTCCCAGCATCCCGCGTTCCGAACCCATTCTCAGTATTACAACCTCCCGTGGATCAAAGAGATCGAGGGGCCGGCAAAGGTATTCATCAATAAAGTGGATGCAGACAGCCGCGGAATAAAGGATGGGGATATGACGGCAGTATTCAACGACAGAGGCAGGCTGGAGAATATTATGGCCAAGGTAAGCATCCGAGTAAAACCGGGCGTTGTGGAACTCAGCAGCGGCATGTGGGTGAAGCTGGGCGGCAGTGTGAACAAGCTCACCTCCCTGAGTATCGGCGG
>URUZ01000397.1 GCA_900551225.1 uncultured Clostridium sp. | reverse complement strand
GCTCCTGCCTCTCACGGACGGATGCATCTAAATCCGCCCGCGTACCTCATCCATGCCCTTACCTCTTCTTTTTCCCCAAATACGCCGCCTTCACCGATTCATCCGCCAGCAGCTCCTTCCCGCTTCCCCTCAGCGCTATATTCCCCGTTTCCAGCACATAGCCCTCGTCCGCGATCCTCAGGGCCATATTGGCATTCTGCTCGATCAGCAAAATGGTTACCCCCTGCTTGTTAATCTCCTTTATAATATCGAATATCCCCTGAACAATTAATGGAGCCAGGCCCAGGGATGGCTCATCCATCATCAGCAGTTTGGGCCGGCCCATCAGTGCTCTGGCCACGGCCAGCATCTGCTGTTCTCCGCCGGAGAGGGTTCCGGCCAGCTGCCAGCTCCGCTCCTTCAGACGGGGGAAGAGGTCATAGACCCAGTTTATGTCCTCCTCCAGAGAGTCCCCGCGCAGGTAGGCTCCGATCTTGATATTCTCAATCACCGTCATGTCCGGGAACACCCGGCGTCCCTCCGGCACCAGGGAGAGGCCTCTGGACACAATCTCCGGAGTATCCATCCCCAGGATCTCGTCTCCTAAGAAGCTGATGGAACCATGGGAGGCCTTTACAAGCCCCACGATAGAGCGCAGGGTGGTGCTCTTGCCCGCGCCGTTGGCTCCGATCAGGGTTACAATGGACTTCTCAGGCACCTCAAAGCTGATTCCCTTTACAGCCTCAATACCGCCGTAATTCACCCGCAAATCATCAA
Source organism: uncultured Clostridium sp. (assembly GCA_900551225.1). Lineage (GTDB taxonomy): Bacteria > Bacillota > Clostridia > Lachnospirales > Lachnospiraceae > Enterocloster. The sequence goes on along the minus strand of URUZ01000397.1, from coordinate 5,025 downwards.
TCTTCAGCATCGTCGCTCACCCCCAGATATGCTTCAATTACTTTTGGATCGTTCTGTATGGCATCCGGGCCGCCGTGGGCGATCAGTTTGCCGAAATCCAGCACATAGATCCTGTCGGAGATCTGCATCACCAGGTCCATGTGATGCTCAATCATAAATATGGTCAGATGGTAGTCGTCCCGGATCTGCCGGATAAAATCAGTGAGCTCCTGGGTCTCCTGGGGATTCATGCCGGCGGCCGGCTCGTCAAGCAGCAGCAGGCTGGGCCCGGTGGCCAGGGCGCGGGCGATCTCCAGGCGCCGCTGGAGGCCGTAGGGAAGGGAGGAGGCCTGCTCATCCTTTAAGTGGGCCAGGCCCTGCATCTTAAGCAGCTCCATGGTCTCCCGGCGCATCCGCGCTTCCTCCCTGTGGTTTAACCGCAGAGCAGCGGAGAACACGTTCTGTTTTGCGCGCATGTGTTTGGCTATCAGAACATTTTCAAATACCGTCAGGTTACCGAAGAGACGGATGTTCTGGAAGGTGCGGGCAATGCCCAGCCTGGTGATCATATCAGGCGTCCTGCGCACAGGATGGATGGGCCGTGGCGTGACGTCGCCTGCATACATTTCACGCATCTTGCCCTGGGGTGTGTCCGCAAGGATCACCTGGCCATTAAAGGAGACGGAGCCGTAGGTGGGCTGGTAGATGCCGGTGACACAGTTGAAGGCCGTGGTTTTGCCCGCGCCGTTGGGGCCGATCAGAGCCACGATCTCGTGTTCATTGACATCCAGCGACAGGCCGTTGACAGCCACAACGCCGCCGAACTGCATGGTGACATTCTCCATGTGAAGGATATTGTTTGTTTTGGTCATCACCGGTCACCTCCTTTGGCGGAAGCGTCCTTTTTCTTTCTCTTTAGCAGCCCCGGTATACTCTTAATCAGCCGGAACAGGCCGTTCCAGGAGAATTCCCTGCTGCCCATGATGCCCCGGCTGTAGAACAGCACCACCACCATCAGCAGAATGGAAAATACAACCATGCGGAAACCGGAACGGAACAGGGGGATGCTCACCCCTGCAATGGTCAGGGGATCGTCGAAGAAACGAAGCATTTCCCGGCCTGCGGTCACAAGGAATGCGCCCAGGACACTTCCGGTGACGCTGCCGATTCCGCCCAGCACCACAATCAGCAGAATATCATAGGTCAGGGCCACCTGGAAGGTCTTGGAATCGATGGAGCGCATGAACATGGCCAGCATACCGCCGCCCACGCCGGTGAAGAAGGAGGAGATCACAAAGGACAGCTCCTTGTAGCGGAACAGGTTGAGGCCCATGGACTGGGCGGCGGTCTCATCTTCACGGATGGCTTTGAAGGCCCGGCCGTAGGAAGAGTTTATCAGCAGCAGCATGAGGCCGATGCAAAGGGCCGCCAGGGCGAAAACAGACAGAACGCCGGGGAATCCGGGAATGCTCTTTAAGCCGTAGGAGCCGTTGGTGACAGTGTCCAGCATGGGCGCTGCGATAAAGGCGCGGATGATCTCAGAGAATCCCAGGGTGGCGATGGCCAGGTAGTCGCTCTTCAAGCGCAGCACCGGGATTCCGATGAGGGCAGCCATGCCGGCGGCAGCCAGTCCGGCCAGCAGCAGGGCCAGCCAGATGGGGAGCTGCACATCAGCGATCACAGGGGAGATTCCGCTGATATAGTATACGTTGGGACGCGCGGCCACCGGGATGGTGAAGATGGCCACAACGTAAGCGCCGATGGCCATAAAGCCCGCCTGCCCAAGGGAGAACAGTCCGGTGAAGCCGGTCAGCAGGTTCATGGAGACAGCCACCACCGCGTAGATGGCGCTGCGCTCCAGTATGGAAATCTGGTATGTATAGTCCGAGCTGTTGGCGTCCAGGAAAGCCAGAAACGCGATGAGCGCCACCAGAGCAGCCAGGGTATAAATCTTGTTTTTGTTTGTCATATCCGCCACCTCACACTTTGTCAGTTGTCTTCTCACCGAACAGGCCGGTTGGGCGAATGAGAAGCATGATGATTAACAGGATAAATGTAAATGCGTCGCTGAAGGTGGAGTATCCCATGGCCACCAGGGCAGTCTCCCCAAGCCCCAGGATAAAGCCGCCGATCACAGCGCCGGGAATGCTGCCGATTCCGCCGAACACCGCGGCCACGAAGCATTTTAGGCCGGGCAGGGAGCCTGAGAAGGGGAACACGGTCATTCGGTCGGTAAAATATAACACAGAACCGATACCTGCCAGCAGAGAGCCGATGGCAAAGGTAGTGGTAATTGTCCGGTTGATTTTGATTCCCATCAGGGACGCGGTCTCGTAGTCCTTGGACACCGCGCGCATGGCCATGCCGATCTTGCTGTGGCTGATCAGCGCCATCAGCCCATACACCAGGATCAGGGTGAGAACAGGGGTCAGGAAGGTCACGAAGGAGGCGGACAGTCCGCCGATCTGATAGATCTTCTTCAAAAATGGAATCTCAGGATAGCCCTTGGGAAGGGCGGTGAACAGATAGGTGGCCAGATTCTGCAGCAGGTAGGATACGCCGATTGCAGAGATCATGACGGACATTCTGGGAGCAGAGCGCAGGGGGCGGTATGCCACCCGTTCAATGGTAACGCCCAGCAGCACAGTGGCGGCCAGCGTCACGGGAACGGCGATAAACCATGGAAGGCTGGCCATGGCAAAGATCATGAAATAGCCGGCCATCATGAAGATGTCGCCGTGGGCAAAGTTGATCAGGCGCAGAATGCCGTATACCAGGGTATAGCCGATGGCGATCAGGGCGTAAGCGCCGCCAAGGGAGATCCCTGTGAGACATTGCTGTAAAAAGGTTGTCAAACTCATGAGGAAATACCTCCTGTTAAAATTGTATTCGTGCAGTATACGTGTTATACAGGGCAAAAACCGCAGGCGTTCTGGCCGCCTGCGGCAATATGTATGTGTCGCCTGACGTATTTTATTTGCTGAGTGTGGTTGTGGTCAGGAACTGGAACCTGCCGTCCTTGATGACCTTAATAAATGCCAGATCCTTGTTGGCGTCCCCTGTCTCGTTGAAGGAGATGCTGCCGGTTACACCGTCGAACTGAATGCCTGCCAGGGCATCGCGGATGGCGGTGGGATCGGTTGAGTTAGCGGCTTCAATGGCCTTGATGGCAGCCAGGTAGGAGTCATAGCCCAGAGCGGATACTGCGGGGATGATCTCATCCTGCTTGTTGGCCTTTAAATACTCCTTAAAGCCGGTGATGAAAGCGGCCGCCTCGTCATTGGCAGGCTCGGCCTCATCGAAGAAGGTGGATAATACCACGCCCTCGGAATCTGCTCCGGCGTTCTCGATGATGGTGGAGTTCTCCCAGGTATCGCCTGCCGCGATGGTTGCGGTGATTCCCAGCTCTCTGGCCTGCTTGATGATCAGGGGAGCGGTGGTGATGGAGGAGGGAGCGAATATGATATCAGGGTCAGCTGCCTTGATATTGGTCAGGATCGCCTTGAAATCAGTCTGGTTGGTCTGGAACTGCTGTTCGCTGACAATGGTTCCGCCCAGGTCCTTGAAGGCGTCTCTGAAGTAGTTGCCCAGGCCTGAGGAGTAGTCGTCGCCCAGCTGTGTGATCACTGCAGCGTTCTTCGCACCGTTCTGGTGTGCGTAGTTGGCCATCACCGTACCCTGGAAGGGATCGATGAAGCACACCCGGAAGTAGTAGCTGTTGCCCTCGGTAACCTGGGGGTTGGTGCAGGAACAGCCGATGGCGGGGATCTTGTTGTCCTCGAAGATCTGTCCGGCTGCGATGGACACTCCGGAGCCGTAGCTGCCAAGGACTACGCTGACCTTGTCGCTGACCAGCTTGTTGGCTGCGTTGACTGCCTCGGTCTTATCTGATTTGTTATCCACTTCCACCAGCTCCACCTTATATTCCTCGCCGCCTATCTTGACGGTGGGATGCTGCTCCCTGGCATAGCGGATACCCAGAACTTCCTGGAACCCGCCGCCGCCGTTTTCACCTGTGGTGGGCTCAAAGACGCCGATCCTGATGACCTTTTCATCTGCTTTCTTGCCGCAGCCGGCCAGTGCGCCGGTTACGAGACATGCTGTCATGGCAACAGCAGCAACTTTTCTCAACTTCATAATTCTCTCCTCCTTTTAAGTCCGCGCGGTGAAAATCCGTACCGCACACGTTTGACTGCCTCTAAGTGTGTCTTTGCAACAAAGACACATGTCTTTGGTATGAGAACAATGAACATATTATAACAGAATATATGAGAAGTTCAAGAAAAAAAGTAGTTTTGTCACAAAAAATTTACGTTTTCTGTGGTGGAAGCGCTTTTACGCGGGTTTGTGTTAAAATGCCGTTTATATGCCCTGAGAAATGTGGAGTAATTGGAGAAACCGGACCGGAAACAGGCCTGGGTGGCATTGGCCTGGCCGGAGGTCAGAAGATCTCTTGCCAGGGACAGACGTTTCTGGGTGATGTAGTTTCCGATGGTGCACCCTGTCTCCTCCTTAAACAGGCGCATCATGTGGTAGGGGCTGAGGCAGCACACCTCCGACAGCCGGCCGATGGACAGTTCCTCGTCCAGATGGTCGCTGATATAGGAGATCAGGCCGGATACACGGTAGTTCATGGTGCCGGTGTGGATGAATGCGGCCTGGCTGTCCAGAGCGGCCCGGTTCAGGGCAATCAAGAATTCCAGCAGCAGCAGGCGGCTCATCAGCGGGGCGGCAAACTCCTCCTGGCGGTCCAGGGTCCGCTCCAACTGTCCGGCCAGGGCAAACAGCCTCTGCCGCCCGGATTCTCCCAGCCGCAGCACGCTGGAGTGGCGGAACCGGGCGGTGTCAAAGCATTGGTCCAGGGGATCGCGGCCGGAGACCTCTTTTAAAAATGAAAGGGACAGGTACAATATGATCCGGTCATACTCCCTGGTATCCTTTGCATGGGGACAGTGGATTTCGCCCCTGCCCACCAGCACGATATCCCCCGGGCGCAGGCCATATGTCCGCCCCTCAATCACATAGTCCACGTCTCCCTCCAGAAAC
>URUZ01000396.1 GCA_900551225.1 uncultured Clostridium sp. | reverse complement strand
CATTATAAGAGTGATATGAATACTATTCATGTTAATATTGTATATATAGATTTTAATATTGTCAATGTACATGGTAATATTTAATAAAACAAGACAAACCTTATTCACATGTTGTTTACAAAGGAGGAAACAGTATGAAGAAACGCTTGGGGTACATTGGGTTAACAGTTTTGCTGGCTGCCGGATTAGCCGCCTGTTCCGGCTCTAAAACAGAGAAAACGAGGCAGTATCCGGAAAAAAAGGTTGAGATTGTAGTTGGATTTGGGGCAGGTTCCGGCACAGACATCACAGCCAGGGCTCTCAGCGGCCCTTTGTCCAAGGTACTCGGAGTGCCGGTGGTTGTAACCAACATTGAGGGATCACAAGGGCTCAATGGTGTTGAGTATGCCAATAAGCAGCCAGCAGATGGTTACACCCTGCTGCTGACAACGCAGACACAGCTGATTACACAGATATACGGTTTGTCAGAAATCAAGTTTACTGAGGAATTTGACCCGGTCTGCCGCTTGGTGCATGATGTGACCCTGGTAACAGGCAATTCAAAAGGCAAATTTAAGGATTTTGATGAATTGTCCGCATTCGCTAAGGAGCATCCCAAGGATGTCAAAATTGCAGGATTGGCAGCCACGGGGTTGGACGGAATGATTATCAAGCAGTTTGTAAAAGCATCGGGCCTCCAGATAGACCTGATCAGTTTCGGGGGAACAGGGGAATGTAAATCGGCCCTGCTGGGCGGACATGTGGATCTGAGCATTGATGATATTGCCACGGCCAAACCACTGATTGAAGATGGGGACCTGATCGGCATGATGGTACTGGCGGAAGAACGGATGCCCGGACTGCCGGATGTTCCATGTTCTGCAGAAAAAGGCATTGATGCCACAATTGGTGCCTGGAGAGGCCTGTCTGTGAAGAAGGGGACGGACCCGGAGGTAATAAAGACACTGGAGGAGGCAATTGTAAAGGCTATGGAAGATCCTGACTGGAAGGATTTTATTGCCTCAGGCATGTTGGATCAAAGGCCTGGATATGCAGACTCAGTGGAGTTCAAAAATATATGGAACGAAGAATATGCCTTTTTTGAGAAGATGGCAGAGTAATATGGATGGCAGCCGGAAGCCGTATAATATCTGGACAACGGAGGGGATTTATGGTAGGAGAGTTAATCATTTGTCTTGTGCTGCTGCTGTTTTGTTTCATATGTTTGGGTAACCTGCTTTTTGGGATGAGCGGTATGATGGAGTATGACCCCATGGGACCTTCGGCCTGGCCCATTATATTGCTGGTGTTGTTGATTCTTCTGTTGGGAATTCAGATGGCGGTCCTTTTAAAGAAAAACCGGGGAGCAGCTGTGGCAGATACAAAGGTGCTGTCTGTGAATAGGAAGGACGCGTTGAAACTGGCCTGCGCAGCTGGGATTCTCGTGGTGTATATTGTGCTGTTGGATAAAATAGGCTTCTTGCCATCTACGCCTCTGTTCATGCTGTCTTACATGGGGCTGCTCGGTCAGAAGAACAGGAAGATTAAAATCGTGGTGGCGCTGGCAGCGACATGTATATTGTATATATTATTTTCAAGGATACTGCAGGTTCCTCTGCCCAGAGGATACGGTATATTCCGGGACTTTGCACTGAGTTTGGAGATACTTTAAGAGGGGGTGAGATAAATGGCAGAAATGCTGCATATGGGATTTTCAATTGTTTTTCAGCCAACTACATTTCTCATTATTTTTATGGGAATCATTGCAGGAACTATTTTTGGGGCTATGCCAGGTGTCAGTGCCTCTATGGCCATTGCGCTCTGTGTTCCGTTTACTTATATTATGGAGCCGGTTGTCTCCATCTCATTCCTGGTGGCAGTATACTGTTCTTCCGTGACAGGCGGAGGCATCACTGCTATTCTCTTTAAGATACCCGGCACACCCTCCAGCGCGCCAACCACATTTGACGGATATCCGCTGGCGCTGCAGGGCAGGGCGGGAGAGGCTCTGGGAGTGTCCATTATCTGTTCTGCTGTGGGCGGCTTTGTCTCAGCCTGTGCGATGTTCTTAATGTCTCCCCAGTTGTCAACTCTGGGACTGAAATTTGGCCCGTCTGAGCTGTTTGCAGTCAGCTTTCTGGGACTCAGCGTACTGACGTGCCTGGAACCGGATAATATGCTGAAAACTATGATCTCCGGCTTGCTGGGGCTGTTTATCGCTACAATTGGGACAGATCCCATTGTAGGCTGCGCCCGCCTGACATTTGGCAATATGGAACTGCTCAGCGGTTTTGATATGATTCCAATTATGATTGGAATGTTTGCCATATCTGAGGTGTTTAAGCAGACCATCAAGCCGATAAAACTGGGAGAGATGGTAGGAGGCGGTGACCGGGTCCGAGGGGATTCAGTAGGGTTCCGCCAGATGCTCGAAATTAAATGGGTGGTTCTGCGCTCCTCCATTGTGGGAACTATTGTAGGAATTCTGCCAGGAGCGGGCTCTACCATCGCCGCATTTTTAAGCTATGTGACAGAAGTGAAAATGTCGAAAACCCCGGATGTATACGGAAAAGGAGAGATCCGGGGTGTGGCGGCTTCAGAGACAGCCAACAATGCAGCTACGGGCGGTTCCATGGTACCCCTTCTGTCTCTGGGAATTCCCGGGGGAAATGCCGCCGCTATCATGATGTCCGCGCTGATGCTTCAGGGAGTACAGTTAGGGCCGATATTACAGAAAACTCAGCCGGAGTTCCTGTCCAGCGTGTATGCTTCCATGATTGTTACCAACCTGTTGATGATTTTTGTGGCCCTTGGAGTTGCGCGGATTTTCAGCAAGATCATGAATGTGCCGTACTCCGTTCTGGGAACCATGATCGCAGTTTTTGCGGTGATTGGCAGTTTTGCGGTGAAAAACAATGTATTCGATGTATTTGTTATGTTGGGAGCCGGTTTGGCCGGATATGCGATGAGTAAATATAAGTTTAATCCGGCTGCCCTGATTTTGGGACTGGTACTGGGCAATATCTGTGAATCTAATTTAAGACGTGCAGTTAAACTGACCCAGGGAAATGTGGCAGCTGCCTTAAGTTCTCCCATTACTGCAACATTGCTGGTGATCTGCGTGCTGGTGCTTCTGTATCCTGTGATTAAAAAAATGATAAAAAGAGAGGGCGTAAAATGATGGATAAAGTAATTCTTACACCAATGAAGATTGGGACAGTAACAGTAAAAAACAGAGTGATGTTTCCGTCTATGTGTACATTTTTCTGTGAAGAAGACGGATCTGTCAGTGGTGACCAGCTGGCCTTTGTAGAGGATCTGGCCAAAGGCGGAACAGGACTGATTGTGGTGCCAGGAAGCCCCCACGGAAAACCGGGGCCAGGCCGCCCCGCACTGTCAGACGACCGGTACATTCCTGGTTGGAAATCCATGGCAGATACGGCCCACCGCTATGGAGCCAGGCTGTTTTGCCAGCTTCATCCCGCAGCAGTGCAGGCAGGGCGGGATAAGGTAGTAAGAGCGGTGGTTGATTATGACAGGGAGATGATTCGCCAGCTGGTGGACAGCTATGCAGCAGAGGCCGTACGCTGCCAAAAGAGTGGTGTGGATGGCGTGGAAATCCACGGAGCCCACGCCCATGAAATCGCACAGTTTATGTCTCCCAGATACAATGAGCGGACTGATGAATATGGCGGTGACTACATAGGGCGTTCCAGATATTCGATTGAAATCGTAAAAGCCATCAAAGAAGCGTGCGGGTCTGATTTTCCAATCATATTCAGAATCAGCGGGGACGAGATGGTGGAGCGGGGCAGAAAACTTCCGGAGACGATTCAAATCATTTTGCTGCTGGAGAAGGCGGGGATTGATGGTGTCCACGTTTCAATCGGAATGCCGGAATCTGAGGAGTATATGTGCGCCCCTATGGATATACCCAACTGTTTTAATGTGGAAGCGGCAATGGCCGTGAAAAAGGAAGTAGATATTCCTGTTATAACCGTAGGCAGAATTACAACGATGGAGGAGGCAGAAGCTATTCTGGAAGCTGGAAAAGCGGACATAACCGCACTTGGAAGGGCCCAGCTGGCAGACCCGGCGCTGGTGAACAAGTATATGGGTATTGACCCTGATCCTATATGCCGCTGCGTGGGCTGCAATCAGGGCTGCCGTGCCGCAACCGTCAGAAAGAAAATACGCTGTATGCAGAATCCCAGAATAGGGCAGGAGACAGAGCTGGTATTTGAGCGGCCCACAGAAGAACTTATGAACAAGAAAATTATGATTGTGGGCGCAGGGCCAGGTGGATTGGAGGCGGCTGTACTGCTGGCTGGGCAGGGACTGAAGCCGAAGATCTATGAGAGGGATTCCAGACCCGGAGGGAAGATTAATCTGGCGGTATTGCCGCCCTTTAAAGGGAATATGGCGTTCTTAACTCAGTATCGGATTGATGTATTACAACAGCATCACATTGATATTCAATATAACACGGATGTGGATTTGGACCTGATCCGGGCAGAGCAGCCGGATATCCTTATTTTGGCTACAGGAAGCAGGCCTTTGATTCCGCAGATACCAGGAATTGAAAGTCACGGGATCTATACAGGTGATGACGTGCTGGAGAAGGATCTGCATCTGGGAGACCGGATTGCTGTTTTGGGCGGCGGCTTAATCGGATGCGAGACAGCGGAACAGTTTGCAGCAGCAGGGAAAAAAGTGGAAATTTTTGAAATGCGGGATGAAGCTGCTATGGAGCTGACAGAGAGCAGACGGATATTTATGATGAAGAGGCTTCAGGAATTGGGAGTTGTGATTCATGTAAGCACCAGGATTGAGTCCATTAATCTGCCGTCCCTGACCATTTCCCAACAAGGAATTCAGGAAACGGTCAGTGGATATGACAATCTGATTGTGGCTGCAGGCAGGCTGTCGGATTCGGAACTTTTAGGCCAGGTGAGATTACAACTGCCGGATTTGGAGACAGTTACAGTCGGCGATGTAAATAGACCAGGGCTGGCTATCGATGCGATCCATGAAGCTGCCGCCAGGACCGCTGCTATTCTGAAAAATCATGGGAGCTGATCTTCTGAGGGATGTTGTGGCGGATCGTATTGTAAACTTCATTGGTAAATGCTTCCACAATGGAGGCGTGATAGGCCTTCTGTGAATAAGCCATAACCAGGTCGCGGTAGATTCCATTTTCTCCCAGTGAAAAATAAGATAGTTTTTTCCGGGAAGAAATGTGAGAGCCTGATATGAATGTTAATCCTAAGCCATTGATGACCATCTCCATTGCCACGTCCGCATTGCTGACAGAGTACACTGTTTTTGGCTGAATATGAAAATCAGCAAAAATCTGATCTGATAATTTGCGTGTTTTAGTACCAGATTCAGATATAATAAAATCCATTTGACTGATACAAGCCGGATTGATATATACGCAGTCCGGCTTGTTTTTGTGCTCCTGTGCAAGGCGGACTATGGGGTGGCTGGGAGAGGCAGCCAGAAAAATCTCCTCATCAGTGATGGGAAGATGGATGATGTCCGGATTGTTAAGTGGTGTGGATATCAGGGCAACGTCAATGGACTGGCGCAGTATCTTTTCTTCCAGATCCCTGGAATTTGTTTCCTCTATGGTAATGGATATCAGGGGAAATTTCGCCTGAAAATTTTTAAGAATATCAGGGAGATATAACACGCTTTTTGAAGGAGGAATCCCAAAACTTATGGTACCGGAAACGCCGGAGTGGGCACCGCCCATCCGGTATTGGAGGTTCTCATAAGCCAGTTGGATTTCTGAAGCAGTCTCTATAAAC
>URUZ01000395.1 GCA_900551225.1 uncultured Clostridium sp. | reverse complement strand
CCGCCGTTTTTTGAGGAACGGCCCAGGGAGGTCAAGCCCACTCCCAGGGCCATGATAAAGGGAACGGTGATGGGACCTGTGGTCACTCCGCCGGAGTCAAAGGCCACGGCCAGGAATTCGCTGGGCACAAAGGCCGACAGGACGAATAAGATGCCGTAGCAGACCAGTAGTATCCTGGACAGGCTCCAGCCAAACAGGCTCCGCAGGAATGCCAGCGCCAGGAATACGCCCACGCCGGCTGCAACGGCTCCCATGAGCACCAGATCCGGCACAGCCGGTGTCTGGCCGGCCAGAACCTTTAGATCCGGCTCCGCCATGGTGATAAGGGCTCCGATTACAAAACAGGCCATGGCAATCAGGGGAAGTCTGCCTGACTTGGTCAGCTGCGCGCCCACCCGTTCGCCGATGGGCATCATAGCCATATCGGCCCCCAGGGTGAAGAATCCCATTCCCACAATCAGGAATGCCGCTCCAGCCAGAAACAGCATCAGGGGGTCCAGGGGCATGGGGGTGATGGTGATGCCTAAAAGCAGTACAATGCAGGTGACAGGCAGGACGCAGGACAGTGATTCTGCGATTTTTTCTTTTAATTTTTTATTCAAATGCTTTCCTCCTGTGATTCATTTTTTTGCATAGATCGAGGGAACGGCGTCTTCATGACAACAATGGCTGGAAATAAAGAGGCAATATGATGATAGAAGGTGAATCCGTCGCCAACGATGCTGGTGCGTTTCTCAAGAATGCGGCAAATGAAGAGCTTGCCGTGCACAACTATAAAAGCCAGAAGCGGCTTTGGTTAGTATTGATTAACAATAATAGGATATCATAAGTACAACTAATAAATCAAGAAAAATGACGTTAGGATTTTGTTAAGATTTAAAGAGAATGGCAGTCGGAGGCAGGTTTTAATTGTGTGATTGAATATCTGTGTGAAATGAAGTATAATTAACGATCATAACGATTCCAAAGGAGGATATCATGGCAGTATCTAATGTATACTATACCAATTTGAGAACCACATTACAGGAAAATCTCCTGCAGAAGCTGGAGAGACTGGTCAAGAAGGCCGGAATGCTGGACATTGATTTTGAGAACAAATATACAGCCATTAAGATTCATTTCGGCGAGCCGGGCAATCTGGCCTATCTCCGCCCCAACTACTCCAAGGTCCTGGTGGACCTGATCAAGGCACAGGGGGGCCGTGTGTTCCTGACCGACTGCAACACCCTGTACGTGGGACGACGCAAGAACGCCCTGGACCATCTGGATGCTGCCTACGAGAACGGCTACAATCCCTTTGCCACGGGATGTCACATGATCATTGCGGACGGCTTGAAGGGTACGGACGAAGTGCTGGTGCCCATTGACGGCGAATACATAAAGGAAGCCAAGATCGGCCGCGCGCTGATGGATGCGGACATTGTGATCTCCCTGACCCATTTTAAGGGCCACGAAGCCACCGGCTTTGGCGGAGCGCTTAAGAACCTGGGCATGGGCAGCGGCTCCAGGGCGGGCAAGATGGAGATGCACAATGCGGGCAAGCCCTTTGTGAACCAGGAGAAATGCGTGGGCTGCGGCGCCTGTAAGAGAAACTGCGCCCACGGCGCCATTGCCATCACTAACAAGAAGGCGGCCATTGACACCGGAATATGTGTGGGCTGCGGCCGCTGTATCGGCGCATGTCCTGTGGACGCCGTGGATTCCATGTGCGATGAGGCCAACGACATTCTAAATAGGAAGATCGCGGAATATACCTGGGCGGTTGTGAAGGACCGCCCCAACTTCCACGTAAGCCTGGTGGTGGACGTATCCCCCTTCTGTGACTGCCATTCTGAAAATGATGCAGCCATTGTACCCAATGTGGGAATGTTCGCTTCCTATGACCCGGTTGCCCTGGATGTGGCCTGCGCGGATGCAGTGAACCGCCAGCCCATCATCAGCGGAACCTACCTGGCGGAGCAGGAGCACTGCCACCACGACCATTTTAAAGACACCCATCCTGACACCAACTGGGAGACTGCTGTGGACCACGCAGTGAAGCTGGGCCTGGGGAACAGGGAGTACAATCTGATTACCATCTAAGGAGGATAAAGAGTATGAACAGGAAACGTTCTATTGACACCATTTGCATCCAGGGGGGCTGGGAGCCGAAAAACGGCGAGCCGAGACAGCTTCCCATCTACCAGAGCACGACTTTTAAGTATACCACCAGCGAGCAGATGGGACGTCTGTTTGACCTGGAGGAGAGCGGATATTTCTATACCCGGCTGGCCAATCCCACCAATGATGCGGTGGCGGCCAAGATCTGCGAGATGGAGGGCGGCGTGGGCGCCATGCTGACCTCCTCCGGCCAGGCAGCAAACTTCTACGCTGTTCTGAATATCTGCCAGGCAGGTGACCACATTGTCAGCTCCTCCACTATTTACGGAGGTTCCACCAACCTGTTCACTGTCACCTTCCCCAAGATGGGAGTGGAGTGCACGCTGGTAAGCCCGGACGCCACTGAGGAAGAGTTAAACGCAGCATTCCGCCCCAACACCAAGGTGCTGTTTGCTGAGAGCATCGCCAATCCGGCCCTGACTGTTCTGGATATTGAGAAGTTCGCCGCAGCGGCCCACAGCCATGGGGTACCGCTGATTGTGGACAATACCTTTGCAACGCCGGTGAACTGCCGTCCCTTTGAGTGGGGAGCGGATATTGTGACCCACAGCACCACCAAGTACATGGACGGCCATGCGGCCACCGTGGGCGGCTGTATTGTGGACAGCGGCAGCTTTGACTGGGAAGCCAACCACGACAAATATACCGGCCTGACAGAGCCGGATGAGTCCTATCACGGCATCGTCTACACCCAGAAATTCGGCCCGATGGCATATATTATGAAAGCCACGGCCCAGCTGATGCGGGATCTTGGCTCCATCCAGTCCCCGCAGAATGCATTTCTCATCAACTTAGGGCTGGAGACCCTTCACCTGCGCATGCCGCGCCACTGCGAGAATGCCCTTAAGGTAGCCCAGTACCTCCAGGCCAGGGAGGATGTGGACTGGGTGAAATATCCGGGACTGCCCGGCGATGCTTACTATGAGCTGGCCCAAAAGTACATGCCAAACGGCACCTGCGGCGTCATTTCCTTCGGTTTAAAGAGCGGGCGAAAAGGCGCGGCCGAGTTCATGGATAAGCTGAAAATGTGCGCCATTGAGACCCATGTGGCAGACTCCAGAACCGCGGTGCTCCATCCGGCCAGCCACACCCACAGACAGCTTACAGATGAGCAGCTGGTGGAGGCGGGGGTGGACCCGTCTATGATCCGTTTCAGCGTGGGCATCGAATCAGCCGACGACATTATTGAGGACATCCGCCAGGCCCTGGAAGATTAACCGGCGGACATAAGAGGAAAATATATGAAGAAATTACGCGGACTGCTGCGGTTTGTGTTCAGCCGGACAGCATTTATTGTCCTGTTCCTGATTATCCAGCTGTTCATCCTGTTCGGCGTGTTTGTATGGCTGGATGACTACCTGCTGTACTACTTTGGGGCATCCGTGCTGCTGGGAAGCGCCACTGTGATCTATATCCTCAACGAGCCGGAGAACGCCAGCTTTAAGATGGCCTGGATGGTGCCTGTGCTGGTGTTCCCTGTGTTCGGGGTGCTGTTTTATCTGTTCGTCCATCTGCAGCCTTGGACCAGGCTTCTGACCATCCGTCTGAGAACGACGAAGAATGAGGTGGGCGCATATCTGACACAGGATTCCCAGGTTAAGGCGGACCTGGACCGCGTAAGCCCCATGACCGGGCGGCTGGTGGACTATATGAACAAGTACGCCGGATTCCCGGTCTATGAGAACACCGCTGTGGAACATTTCCCGCTGGGGGAGGACAAATTCGAGGCCCTGAAGCGGGAGCTGCGGGCAGCCCGGCAGTTTATCTTCATGGAGTATTTCATTGTGGAACGGGGGCTGATGTGGGATTCCATCCTGGCCATTCTGGAAGAGAAGGTGAAGGAGGGAGTGGAAGTCCGCGTCATGTACGACGGTATGTGCTCCATCATGCTCCTTCCCTACCAGTATCCCAAGGAGCTGGAGAAGAAGGGCATACGCTGCAAAATGTTCTCACCCATCAAGCCCACCCTGTCCACCCACCAGAACAACCGGGACCACAGAAAGATCGTGGTCATTGACGGGCACACCGCCTTCACCGGCGGCGTGAATCTGGCGGATGAGTACATCAATGCCAAGGTCCGTTTCGGGCATTGGAAGGACACGGCGGTGATGGTGAAGGGGGACGCTGTCCAGAGCTTTACCATGATGTTCCTGCAGATGTGGAATGTGACCCAGTTCCAGGCGGACGATTTCGAACGTTACATTACCGGCCGGAGCAGCGGGACTTCTGCCGCCGCCCAGTCCCTCGGTTTTGTGCTTCCCTACGGGGACAGCCCCATGGACAAGGAGCGGGTGGGAGAGCTGGTCTATATGGATATTCTGAACCGGGCCAGGGACTATGTGCACATCATGACGCCCTACCTGATCCTGGATGACGAGATGGAGAATGCCCTGTGCTTTGCAGCCAAGCGGGGCGTGGATGTGACCATCATCATGCCCCATATCCCGGACAAGCTGTACGCCTATCTGCTGGCCAGAACCTATTATCCCGAGCTGATCGCGGCAGGTGTGAAGATCTATGAGTACACGCCTGGGTTTGTGCACGCCAAGGAGTTTATCAGCGACGGAAAGCGGGCCACAGTGGGCACTATTAACCTGGACTTCAGAAGCCTGTACCTGCATTTCGAGTGCGGTCTGTACATGTACCGGTGTCCGGTGGTGGAGGATGTGGAGCGGGACTTCCAGGAGACCCTGGGAAAATGCCAGCGGATCACCTTCGAAGAATGCCGGAATTACCCCTTGACCCGCCGTCTGGCCGGAAGGGCCCTGCGGCTGTTTGCCCCCTTAATGTAACCTGTAAATCCCCTCAATGTTTAAGATCTGGAAATATGTGACATACTGATAACAGAATCTTTAGATAACGGAGAGGGGTACGAATATGACAGATGGTGCGCTGGTGCTGGAGGGAGGTTCCCTCCGGTGCCTTTTTACAGCAGGTGTGCTGGATGTTTTTCTGGAAAACCGGCTGGATTTTTCCTATGTGTCCGGCGTGTCGGCCGGGGCGCTGTGCGCCATGAGTTATGTCAGCGGCCAGGTGGGCAGAAGCCATGATATCAACATCCGCTATATCCGCGACAAACGGTATCTCAGCCTGCGGGGTATGCTTAAGAGCCGGGAGGTATACAATTTTGGCTTTGTGTTCGGAGAGCTGAGCCAGAATCTGGAACCCTTTGACCGGGAAGTGTTTGAGGCATCCAGGCAGCGACTGGTGGTGGTTGGAACCAGATGCAGGACAGGGAAGCCGGAGTATTTTGAGAGAGGGAAGTGCGCGGACCTGGAGGCGGCTGTGGCAGCTTCCAGCAGTATGCCCATCATGTCCCGCATGGTGACCGTGGACCACAAGAAGTATCTGGACGGAGGTCTGTCCATGCCCATTCCCTACAGGCGGGCCATGGATGAGGGGTATGAGAAGGTGGTGCTGGTGCTGAGCCGACACCGCGGCTACCGCAAGCCGCCTTTTGACCGCCTGGAGAGGCGGGCTTATGAGCGGTACTTCGCGCCCCTTCCTGAGCTGTTAAAGACCATCTGCGACATTCCGCAGCGGTATAACCAGATGCTGGATGAGATTGAAGATTTGGAACGGGCAGGAAAGATCTTCGTGACCCGCCCGCCCCGCCCCGTGACCGTGTCCCGCCTGGAAAGGGACAGGAAGAAATTGGAAAACCTGTAC
>URUZ01000394.1 GCA_900551225.1 uncultured Clostridium sp. | reverse complement strand
ATGTTACAGATTATTTTATCATAGGTTTCCCGGCTGAACAACGGGATTTTCAATGGTTTTGCAGTTTTTCAATGGTTTTGCAGTTTTGCGCCCCTCCAGGCTCCCACCAGATCCGCCACCAGGCCCATGGGCAGGGACCAGCCGCCTTCCAGGCTTGCCGGGGTGATGGAATGTTTATAATCCGGTTCCCCTGTCTCCAGATAGCATTTTGCCAGGAACAGGTACATCATACCCCCGCCTGTCATCAGGACCAGGCCGCCCGGAACACTTCTGTCCAGCTCCCTGGCCCGCCTTATAATCTCCGGGCGGAATCTGCCTGATTCTGTTCCCACTAACATGCTGTATCCGTCCCCCGCCTCCGCCCTGAATCCAAGATCTTCAAAATGCTTTATCAGCACATCATAGAGGTCATGGCCGTGGCTGACATATGTGCAGCAGCCCGGGCCAGGCCCTCTGTCCTTCACCCCCTGCCCTCTGTGCCGCTCTTTGGAGACAAACCACTCCTTTGGCCGTCCTCCGCGCAGTTCTTTATGCAGTTCTTTAGGCAGTTCTTTAGGCAGTTCTTCGAGCCGTTCTTCCGGCCCAAACCGCATATAGCAGCCCGACAGTATCCGCTTCTTCCCCTTCTCCCCAACGCTTATGGGAAATGCCACGTCAGCCAGCTCCGCCCTCACTCTGTTCTTCAGCGTGCCGTTTATTCCCACCCGCACCACGCCTCCGGAACAACCAAGGGGAAGGCAGCCGTCTGCCGCCGCCTGATCCAGCGTAAACAGGTTCTTATCCACCACTGTGCTCTCCCTGAAATACCGGCAGCAGCCCCGCCGGATTCTGGCTTCCCGGTAATCCCGCCGGAATCCCGCCACATCCCTCCTGCACACCAGCAGGTTCAGCAGGACAGTCACGGCGAACACCACCCCAGCCCAGAGGATGTCCGCAGCGAAGGCCATGAGTACAGCGGACAGCAGCCCGCCGCCGTATACCAGATAGCTCCGCCTGGCCCGCCGCCGTTTCTGCTCCAGCTGCGCGGCCAGATCACCGGTCCCGGCCATTGCCTACGCCTTTTCCTTCTTCGGGAGCAGCATGCTGATCATGGGCCAGAACAGCAGCAGGATGCACACCAGCAGCAGCACCACTGCGATGGGCTTCTGCAGAAATGCCTGGGTAAATGACCCATGTCCCACCACAAATGCATTTCTCAGGTTCTTCTCCACCATATTACCCAGCACCAGGCCCAGAATCAGGGCAGCGCTGTTAAAGTGGCACTTGATAAATGCGTATCCGATTACCGCGGCCAGGGCCATCAGCATCACATCACTGACCGCTTTGCTGTAGCTGTATGCGCCGATCACGGACAGCAGCATGATGATCGTCCCCAGCATGCTGTAGGGCACGCTGAGAATCTTGGCAAAGATTTTCGCAATGTAAATCGCTACAACCACCATGATGATGTTCACCACAATCTGCGCCACAAACACAGTATACAGATAGATCGGCTGGTTGGTCAGCAGCAGCGGGCCCATATTGACTCCCTTGATGGCCAGGGCTGTGGCCATCACCGCCGCCGCATTGCCGCCGGGGATTCCAAGGGCCAGAAGCGGCACCATGGCGCCTCCTGTGGCGGCGTTGTTGGCTGTCTCTGAGGCCGCGATTCCAAGGGGTTCTCCATGACCGTAGGTCTCAGGGTGTTTGGAGCATCTCACGTCCACCGCATAGCTCAGGAACGAGGCGATTGTTGCGCCGGCGCCAGGCAGGATTCCCACCACTGTGCCCAGCACCGCCGAGCGGATCACAGTCACCTTCATGGCCCACAGCTCCCGGACAGAGCAGAGTTTGGTATTCACCTTACCATTCTTGCTGACGTCTATGTCCCCCTCTGCCTTGGGCTTATTCATCTTCGCCAGGCTCTTAAACACCTCCACCACAGCGAACAGCCCAACCATGGTGGGAATCAGCGCAACCCCCTTTACCAGCACCGGTTTTCCCCAGGTAAAGCGCATCATCCCGGACACAGGGTCAGTTCCCACGCAGGCAATCAGCAGGCCCATCAGCCCTGAGGCGATGGTGCGGACCACATTTTTGCTGTCCAGGCAGGTCAGGATGGACAGGCCCAGAAAGCTTACCCCGAACAGCTCGGCAGGGCCAAAGGCCAGAGCCGCAGAAGCCAGAGGCTGTGTCAGCAAAGCCATACAGAATGCGGAGAAAAGTCCTCCGAAGGCGCTGGTCACCAGACTGATCCCCAGCGCCTTCCCCGCCTCCCCCCTCTGGGCCATGGGATAGCCGTCAAAGGTGGTGGTAGCGCTGGAAGGCGTCCCCGGTATAGAGAACAGGATTGCCGTGATTCCTCCTCCGGTGATGGCCGCGCAGTACACGGATACCAGAAATGCAATGGCAGGAAGGGGCTGCATGGAATAGCTGAAGGTCATGGCCAGCACCACAGCCATGGAGGCGGATACCCCAGGCATAGCTCCGAAGATGACGCCCACAATGGTGCCCACAAAAATATACAGGAATGTGACAGGGGCAAACACCACGCTGCACGCCTGTGCAATTAATGAAATCATCGTTTATCCCCCTTTATCCGATTGAGCGGAGCAATTTCTCCACCGCCAGTGCAAAATTCCTTAAAAATGGAACCGTTCCCCTGGGCATCTGGATACCCATGCCTTTATAAAACAGCAGGAACAGCACCACGACCACTGCCAGCGAGAATACGGGCAGCACCGCCGGCCGGCGTTCTCCCAGCAGGTAAGCATAAACCATGCAGAGCAGCCAGCTGGTCAGCAGGAAGCCGGTTGTATTCAGCAGCGCCGCATACACCAGCAGCGCCGCCATCCCCAGAAACAGAGGGCTGGTCAGGAACTTTTTCCAGCTGCCGTCCCTTAATCCCTTGGCGCCAAACGCCTCCCTGGGCATCTTCCTCACAATATGGTACATGTTGAGCGCCAGCATGAGCAGCAGCAAAATGATCAGAATCTGAGGCCATATGGCAGCCCCCAGCGGATCTGATACGGTAGAAACTGTCACTGTGGTGGAAATATAGAACAAGCAGTATCCAAAAAACAGGAATAATGCCGCGCTGAATAATAGTTCAAGAAGCATGTTGACCGCCCTCTCTTTCGTGTCCAATGATGGGTTACTTTCCGCTGTTAACCGCGTCCAGAATATCTCCTACCGTGCTGAAATAGTCGGTCCACACCTGGCTCATCTCCGCCTGGGTAAACTGTCCGTCCCTGTCATTGAGCCCATTGACCTCTTTCCACTCCGCCCACGCCTGTTCATTGTCCATCACCTCTTCAAATGCTGCTTCAAGGCTGTCAATTGCCGCCTGGGGTGTCCCCTTGCGGGCCATGATGGAGCGCCACGGGCCCAGATCTGCCGTCAGCCCGAAGTCTGCGGAACACGGAACATCCGGCAGCACGGTGCTTCTCTCTGTATTGATGGTGATAATGGGGTTCACCTGTCCCGCTTCCACATACTGCTGGCCGTCGCAGGGGCTTCCCAGGGTCAGGTCCGCATGTCCGCCGATGACCATGCTGTAGGCCTCCGCGCCGTCTGAGGCCACAAGGGTGATGTCAATCCCCGCCTCCTGGAACAGCTGCTGGGCGGACAGGGCATCGATGCCTGTCACAGACTGGAGCGTCAGTGTGGGCATTCCTGGATTGGCCTTGGCATACTCCACAAGTCCCTCCCAGTCCTTGTAAGGCAGCTTGGGGTTGGCGAAAATGATGTTGCTGTCCTGCACGGTACAGCACACGGGGACGATCTCATTTTCCACATCAAAAGAAGCTTCCTTGCTCACGCCCTTGATCACATGGGTGGGGGTCAGCATGGCATATGTATATCCATCCGCCGGCTGCTGGTAGAAATATTCAAGGCCCGTCAGTCCTGAACCGCCGGATACGTTGTTGATGATAATGTTGACGCCCAGCTTCTTCTCCACCAGGGGGCAGAGTGCACGCAGGGTGGTGTCCGTCCCGGAACCTACATCATAGGCGCAGACAATCTCAATATCCCGCTCCCACTCCCAGTCAGACGCAGCCTGGCTGTCCGCTGCCTGCGTATCTGCCGCTGACTTACTGTCTGGTGCCTTACTGTCTGGCGCCTGGCTGTCCGCTGCCGGGGTGTCTGCCTCAGCAGCCGTGGTCTGGGCGGCTGTCCCGGCTGTTCCGGAAGAACCGCAGCCCGCCAGCATTACCATTGAAATCCCCACTGCCATGATTTTCGTCATACTTTTCTTCATATTTACCTCTCCTTTTCTTTTATCCAAACAGGCTTCCCGTCAGCTGCCGAAATGCGGGATAATGCTGACCGCCTTGGGCAGTACGATGACCTGCTTCGGTTCCTTTTTGCTGCACACCATGTCCACTGCCTCCTGAAGGCTGGAGGCCCACTCCATTTTCATCTCCCTGATCCGCTGGGGGTCCACATTTTCACTGACAATGATCACCCTTCCCTTGGTCATGGCCCTGGCATACTCAAATGCTTTGTTGGTGCCCACATCAAATCCTTCTATTTTAAACCGTTCTATCACATCACCGGCTGTCTCACACTGGCAGAGCCACTGCTGGAACAGGTCCGGCCCGATGCCGTCCTCTGCCAGCGCCACCAGAATCAGCGCCGCCTCCCCACCCTGCCGGGCGAATACCTCGGCAGTGGCCAGGGCCTTCTGCGCCTGGTACAGGCTGCAGTCCCGGGGCGAGCCTCCCGGCGAGGCAATCACCAGATCTCCGTACTGGCGGCACTCCACCGTATTATGGCTGCGGCAGATCTCCACGCCCTTCTCATAGGCCAATTCCAGATCCCCGGCCACCACAGCCGCATTCTGCTTGTGGGGGTCCTGCACTGCGTTTAGGATGAAGCGGACATTCACCAGCCTTGCGGCCTGCTGGGCTGCCTGGTGAAAGGGGTTCTCCTCCAGCCATCCAAGGGCCGGTTCAAAGGGCCGGATGGGAAGAGAGTGGTGGATCTTCAGGGTTTCCATACCAGCAACACCGGGCACAATGCTCTTGCGGCCGCCCGAGAAACCGGCTGCTTTGTGGGGCGCAATCAATCCCGTGGTGATGATAAAACTGGATTCGGCCACCAGCTTGTCCACATAGACCGGCAGGCCGCCCTCCGTTGTCCCCAGATACACGTTATTCTGCCTGCAGTCATGGCTGTGGATTCTGATCCGCCTGTGGATCTCAGGCCCCACTAAGCCGTCAATCTCCCGGCTGGTGGGCGCCCTGTGGCTTCCCGTGGCAATCATGATCTCCACGTTGGAATCCGGCACGCCCGCTTGTTCCAGACGTTTCATGATCCCCTCCACCATCTGAATATTGGGGCCGGGCCTGGTCTGGTCGTTGACAATGACCATCACCTGATCGTCCGCACTGACCAGGGACTCCAGCCGGTCTGTTCCAATGGGTGAATCCAGCGCCTTCTCGATCAGCGCTTCCACTGTCTCCTCCACCGCCGGACAGTCCGGGTCCACAACCTGGACCGGGACCCCATCCGGTATCACTGCCTTTTGAACCGTGTTCCCATAAGGAACTTCTATCTCTGTCATATATGCCTCTCCTTCTGCCATTGGTGCTATATCTCAGGCACCTTCTCAAGGGCTGCAATGTTCAGTATCATCTGCGCAGTCTGCCTGGCGTTCTCCCCGCAGGCCTCCTGCATAAGTCCCACTGCTTTCTCCTGCACCTGCCGCTCTGTCAGCGGGTTGTCCACGCTGCCTGAAGCGTCATTTACCTGCTTGCTGCACACAGTTCCATCCTTTTTAAAGACATTTACCCGGCAGCCCCAATGGTTGGGATATACCCTGGTAAATTCCTCAGAGCTCTCCACCGATATCCTGTTTA
>URUZ01000393.1 GCA_900551225.1 uncultured Clostridium sp. | reverse complement strand
CAAACAGTTCCACCACCATTCCCGTGGTCATCACCGCGCTGCCCAGATCCATCAGTACCAGCACTCCGTCCTCAGTGAGGACCGATTCAATGGCTGCCTGGATCTTCTCATAGCTGGTGCCGAATCCACCGTCAGACATCCCGCCTGCCGCTGCCACCGGAGCCGCAGGCGCCATCAGTCCGGTCAGCTCCCTGACGCTCTCCGCCAGCTTCTCACTGTGGGATACAATCACAATACCTACCATAATTACCTTCCTCCTGCTTCTTTTCTAAATGTATATGAAGGAGACTTGACCAGTACCAGGGACTTTCTCAACGATTCCCTGCCATATCCCTGACAGTCTCCAGCATCATCGCGTAGGAGGTCGCCCCCGGGTCCTGATGGCCCAGCCCCCGCTCTCCCACGTAGCTCGCCCGACCCTTGGTGGCGATCAGGTCCCTGGTGTGCTCCGCGCCCTTAAAGGCGGCTTCCACACCCAAATCCAGCATCTCTCCGGCGGACTTGCCCTGGCCTGCTGCCTCCTTCATTGCCTCCAGGGAGGGCACCATGGCATCCAGCATGGTAGCTTCCTCCACCTGGGCCTTCCCCCGGGCCTTGACAGCCTCCACGGCTGCCTCCAGAAGCAGCAGAAAGTCCTCCATGTCAATGGCATCTTTCCCGGCCACAGCCGCCCCTGCCTTTAAAAATGCGGAACCATAGAGAGGGCCGGAAGCGCCTCCCACGGTGGATACCAGGGTCATTCCCACATCTTTTAAGATGGCTCCCACATCTTTGTTCTCCATGGAAGGCAGCTTCTGCACCACCGCCTTGAACCCCCGGTCCAGGTTGATCCCATGGTCGCTGTCCCCAATGGGCTGGTCCAGGGCCGTCAGATACTCCTTCTCCCTGTCAATCCTGCTGCCCACTGCCGCTATCGTCTCCAAAACCCTTGCTCTGTCCATGCCAGCAGCCGCCTTTCTATAAAGTCTTCCAGGCCGGCGTATCCGCAGGCGCGTCCAGCAGTTCCTTCAGCTGCTCATCCAGCCGCAGCAGGGTGATGGAGAAGCCCTGCATCTCCAGGGACGTCATAAACTCGCCCACAAAGGTGCGGTACACCTGAATGCCTTTATCCGCCAGCACATCTGCCACATGGTTATTGATAATATACAGCTCCATCAGCGGCGTGGCCCCCGCGCCGTTGATCATCAGCGCCACCTGGCTGCCGGAGTAATCAAAGTCTGCCAGAATCTGCTCCAGCAGCAGATCGACCACCTCATCCGCCTTTTTAAGGGATTCCCTGTGGGTGCCCGGCTCCCCATGGATGCCGATGCCCACCTCCATCTCGTCCTCTCCCAGGGTGAATCCCGGCGTGCCTGCAGCGGGCACAGTGCAGGGTGAAATGGCGGCGCCCATGGTCCGGGTATTGTCAATGACCTTCTGGGCCACAGCCGCAACTGCGTCCAGGTCGGCTCCCTGTTCTGCCAAGGCTCCTGCAATCTTATGTACAAAGACCGTACCTGCCACACCTCTGCGGCCAATGGTATAAAGGCTGTCCTTTACAGCCACATCGTCGTTGGTGACCACATATTTCACAGAAGTCCCGTCCATGTCGGCTGCCAGCTCCGCGGCCATCTCAAAATTCATCACATCCCCTGTGTAGTTCTTCACCACCATCAAAACGCCCTTGTCCGTGGCAATCTCCTTGATTCCCTCATAGATCTGGTCAGGCGTGGGGGAGGTGAACACAGCGCCCGCCACCGCGCAGTCCAGCATTCCCTGTCCCACGTATCCGCCGTGGGCAGGCTCATGGCCGCTGCCGCCTCCGCTGATCAGCGCCACTTTTCCCTCTTTCCTGACTGCGCGCACCACCACGTTGCCGCAGTCCAGTTTCCGCAGGTACCCGGGATGGGCTTTTATCATTCCCTGAATCATCTCTTCTTCCACTTTACATGGACTGTTGATCAATTTCTTCATGTTTCAAACCCCCTTTTTATTGTACACGGCGAGCGCATCACAAAAGCCGGCCACCGCTGTAACTGCGGCTGCCGGCTGTATCTTACGCGTTCTTTGTCGCCACGATATCCACTCCGGTTCCGGCCACATTTGCCAGGATTACATCCCCGATGTGAACCGGTGCCTGGACAGTGACCCCCTTAAGCGCTTTCACGCACTGGAAAATCTTGCCCTTTGGTATATCCTCCCTGGTCTTGACCGATACCATATCCACAGTGCCTCCCTCCACCTTGACGGTAGTGGTGACGATCCTGGTAGGATTGGTCACTTCCTTTTTGGCATATACCTCGCCCCGCTTACAGGTCTGGCCTGTTACGCTCACAATCTCATTGCCGTCCAGCTCCACACTGAGAGGACAGCCCATCGGGCAGCCAATACAGATTAATTCTCTTTTCTCCATGGCCTATGCCTCCTCCACTCTTATTGTAATTGTCTTTAATTCCGGATGCAACAATAATTTCGCTTTTTCCAGCTTAATTTCTTCCATCTCTCCGGGCGCCATCACCGGACGTTTGCGGTGAATCACCCGCTCATCGTCAAAATAAACGCCGATATAGCAGTTCTTAAACACATTGCCCACTCTGAAGCGGACCACCAGGGTATCTTCCATCCGCTGGGGATTGATGGTGCGGGGCACGGTATAACGCACGCCGTCCACCGGATTTAAGCGGATCTCCGTCCCCTCTGACCTGCGCTCCCCTTCCAACACGTATCTGGCCGCATTTTTACCGGCGGCGGAAGCCTCCTCCGACACGAAATCTACCAGGTCGTGTACATGGAGCACATTGCCGCAGGCGAACACGCCCTCCACATTGGTCTCCAGGCTCTCGTTTACAATGGGGCCGGAGGTCACGGGGTTCATCTCCACTCCCATCTCCCGTGAGAGTTCATTTTCCGGGATCAGGCCCACGCTCAGCAGCAGGGTATCGCAGCTGTACTCCTCCTCAGTGCCGGGAATGGGCTTGCCGCGGCCGTCCACCTGAGCCAGGGTGATGCCCTCCAGGCGCTCCCTGCCCTTGATTTCCACCACTGTGTGGCTCAGCTTCAGCGGGATTCCGTAGTCGTCCAGACACTGGACAATGTTCCGTTTCAGGCCGCCTGAGTAGGGCATAAGCTCTGCCACCACCTTCACCTTGGCCCCCTCAAAGGTCATCCTGCGGGCCATGATCAGGCCGATGTCTCCGGAGCCCAGGATCACCACCTCGCGGCCCGGCAGATAGCCCTCCATGTTCACCAGGCGCTGTGCTGTTCCCGCTGAGAAAATGCCTGCGGGACGGTAGCCCGGTATATTGAGGGCGCCTCTGGCGCGCTCCCTGCAGCCCATGGCCAGGATCACGGCCCCTGCCTGGATTTCAAACAATCCGTCCTCGCGGTTCATGGCTGTCACCAGCTTCTGGGGGCTGATATCCATGACCATGGTGTTCAGCCGGTACTCAATCCCCAGCTCCTGTACCTGTTTAACGAAGCGGTCCGCGTACTCCGGCCCGGTCAGCTCCTCCTTAAATGTGTGAAGTCCGAAGCCGTTGTGGATACACTGGTTTAAAATGCCGCCCAGCTCCTTGTCGCGCTCCAGAATCAGAATGCTCTCCACGCCGTTTTTCCTTGCTGCCACTGCCGCAGCCAGCCCGGCCGGTCCGCCGCCTATTATGACAATATCATATGTTTTCATATGCCAGCTCCCCCCTTATATGGAATCTTTATTGGTGCCCACCACAATGCGGGAATCTCCGCCCGCCTTGGTGATCTCAAACATGCTGATGCCCAGCTCTCTGGACAGAATCTCCATGGTTCTGGGAGAGCAGAAGCCGGACTGGCATCTGCCCATGCCCGCTCTGGTCCTGCGCTTCACGCCGTCTAAGGACTTGGCGCCCAGGGGACGGTGGATGGCATCCAGGATCTCCCCTTCCGTCACCATCTCACAGCGGCAGATGATGTTGCCATAGGCCGGATTCTCCTTGATCAGGGCCGCCCGCTCCTCTTTGGACAGGGTGTCCGGGTCCAGCACGCCTCTGCGGCTGCCGTTAAAATCCGGGTTGGGCTGTAAATCCAGCTTCTCCCGCAGGATTTCCGCCACCATCTCGCCGATGGCCGGACAGCTGGTAAGGCCCGGGCTCTCAATGCCCGCGCAGTCCACAAAGCCCGGCGCATCCTCCGGCTCCCCGATGATGAAATCGTGTCCGTCCTCATGGGCCCTCAGGCCGGCAAAGCTGGTGATCACCTGGCGCATGGGCAGATCCTTTACGTTCATTCCCGCTTTATGGACCACCTCGTCCAGACCGGCCATTGTGGTGGAAACTGCATCTTTATCTTCAATGTCAGTGGCAGTGGGGCCTACCAGCAGGTTGCCGTGGACTGTCTGGGTCACCAGCACGCCTTTTCCATATTTGTTGGGAAGGGCGAAGATGGTGTGGGACACATGGTTACCGGCGCTCTTGTCCAGAAGGCAGTATTCGCCCTTTCTGGGGGTGATATGGATCTTTTTCCCGCTGACCATGTTGTGGAACTTGTCGGCGTAGACGCCGGCGGCATTTACCACATACCTGGTCTCGTAGACCCCCTGGCTGGTTTCCAGGGCATAGCCGTTCTCTGTTTTGCGGATGTCGGTCACCTCTGTGTTGAAATAAAACTCAACACCGTTTGTGAAGGCGTTCTCGGCCATGGCGATATTTAAACCGAAAGGACATACAATGCCGCCGGTGGGCGCGTAGAGGGCCGCCACCGCCTGATCGGTGAGGTTGGGTTCCAGGCGTATCAGTTCTTCCCGGTCTGTGATGACCCGCAGATCCTTCACACCGTTGGCGGTGCCTCTGCTGCACAGCTCATCCAATACGGGGATCTCCTCCTCGTTCAGGCAGATCACCATGGAACCGCAGCGTTTAAATGGGAAGTCCAGCTCCCTGGCCCAGTCTCCCATGATCTGGCTTCCTCTGACATTGAGCTTCGCCATCAGGGAGCCGATCTCCGCATCATAGCCCGCGTGAGCAATCGCACTGTTGGCCTTGGAGGTGCCGCAGCACACATCCTCCTCTTTTTCTAACACGCATGCCTTCACCTGATACCGGGACAGTTCCCTGGCCGCAGCAGCACCCGACACACCTGCTCCGATTATGATTACATCATACATAGCTCTCGTTTCCTTTCTTGGTTTGTATGGATTGGTTATATAAAAAAGCGAAGCTAAATAACGTATGTTTCCACACGCATTGCTTCGCTCTGTTCTCACGCAAATTATTCAGTTCATTCGTCCTCTTTTGCCCAACTGTAAGAACATTTCACTGCCCGTGTCCAGCCCTTTATCCGGGTGTCCCGCTCAGCGTCCGTGATCTGCGGGGTGAAGGTGCGGTCAATGGCCCAGTTGCGCAGCACATCTTCCTTGTTCTCCCAGTAGCCCACCGCCAGGCCGGCCAGATATGCGGCGCCCATGGCCGTGGTCTCCACGCATTTCGGCCGGTTCACCGGCGCGCCGATGATGTCCGCCTGGGTCTGCATCAGATAGTCGTTGGCGCTGGCGCCGCCGTCCACCTTCAGGGAGGCCAGCTCTATGCCCGAATCAGCTTTCATGGCCCTCAGCACATCGCCTGTCTGATAGCACAGAGAATCCAGTGTGGCCCGGATCACATGGTACTTGTTGACGCCCCTTGTAAGGCCCACTATGGTGCCTCTGGCGTACTGATCCCAGTGGGGCGCGCCCAGCCCGGTAAAAGCGGGAACCACATAGCAGCCTGCGGTATCTTTTACTTTTCTGGCCATGTATTCGGAATCTGCGGCGGACTCGATCAGCTTCAGCTCATCCCGCAGCCACTGGATGGCCGCGCCCCACTGGGATCAGTACGCCAGAGGCACCATAGTGGGCCTTACAAGG
>URUZ01000392.1 GCA_900551225.1 uncultured Clostridium sp. | reverse complement strand
TCACAGAACTTTGTGACTAATTTTTCGTTAATATTATATCAATTTTGTGCACTTTGAGGCATTCTCCCCCGCCTTACAGGCATAGCAAAAGCCTGGAAACTCCATTTTCCGGAGATTCCAGGCCTTATTTCTTACTTGATTCTGGGGGAAAGGGCCGTAAACCGGGTCTGCATCGGCAGGCGGGATCAAGCTTTCCATATATTGTTAATTTTATATCAGTTCATGGCCTGCGCAGTCGGCGATCCGGTCTCAGCTCTCGGCCGCCAAACGCGCCTTCCGCTCCCGGAATTCCCTCTGTACCTTTTCCATCAATTCAGGTGAGGCGATCAGATCGTGGCAGGTGGCTGCCAGGACTTTTGCCGCGGTGATGGTGCAGGCGTGGGCCGCCTGGGATTTCCCGGCCTCCAGATATTCCCTGGAGTGGGCGGAGGTACCCTCGGGCACAAAGGCCGAGCGGATGCAGGACCCCGGTACATCGTACATCACATTGCCAAAGTCCGTGGACCCCGTCTTTTCCCTGGGCAGGCGGATGGTGGGAGCGTCCACCAGCCTGGCATTGTCCATCAGAATCCCGTTTAAGGACAGTACCGGGATCTTGCCCTTGAAGAAGGGCTGCTCGTGGATCTCATAGGTGGTCTCCGTCATCAGCGCCGCTCCCTCGATGACCTTCCTCACCCTGGCAGTGACCTGGTCCAGGTAGGCTGTGTTGTAGCTTCTCATGCACAGCTCCATCCTGGTGTCCGCGGGCACCACATTGCTGGGTCCTCCGGCGTCCACCACCGTATAATGAAGCCTCGTGTCCTCCAGCACGTGCTCTCTCAGGCATTCTATACCGTGGGCCGCCAGCATAATGGCGTCCAGCCCGCTCCTGCCCTTTTCCGGGTTCATGGCCGCGTGGGCCGTCTGCCCGTGAAACGCCACCTCGTAGGTGGCCAGGGCCATGCATTTCACGTCAGTGGTGGTGGTGGGGCTGGGATGCATCATCAGGGCCACGTCAATGTCCTGGAAACAGCCCCGCTCCTTCATCAGGATCTTGCCGCCCACGGTCTCCTCCGCCGGCGTACCGTACACCACCAGGCGGCAGGATAAATCCCCGCAGCACTCCTTCAGCGCCACAGCCGCAGCCAGGCACGCAGGCCCCTGCATGTGATGGCCGCAGGCATGGCCGATTCCCTCCAGGGCGTCGTACTCGCACAGCAGGCCAATGGACGGACCGCCTGTGCCAATCTGATATTCCGCGCGGAATGCAGTCTCAATGTCCGCGATGCCTGTCTCCACGGTAAATCCGTGTTCCCGCAGGCAATCTGCCAGCAGGCCGCTGGCAAACACCTCCTGGAATCCCGGCTCCGGGTGGTCAAAGATGGTGTCCGCCATGGAGGTCCAATCATCTTTCATTCTGTCTATTTGCGCAAACAGATCATTTTTCATAGTATATTTCTCCCTTCATTGATAATGCCGGGGGACTCAGGGTACAGGCCACCGCTCCATACCCGCTGCGGCCCCGCCGGTCAGAATGGTCCGTAATTGATGCAGTAAGCGATCACGATAAACACGCCGCCCGCCCCCAGCCAGCTGAGCATAATGGGTCCCGCATAGCGCACCCACTGGGCATAGTTGATCTTGGCGATGGAGAGGTAGGCGTTCATGTTGGAGGAGGTGGGGTTGATGGAGTTGGTGATTCCATCTCCCAGCTGGAAGGCCAGCACCGCCACCTGCCTGGTGACTCCCGTGATGTCCGAGAGCGGGATAAACAGCGGCATGGTGGCCGCAGCCTGGCCGGAGCCGGAGGGAATAAACACGTTCAGTATGATATGTACAATGTACATGCCGATGGGCGCAAATGCCGGCGGCAGCTTCTGAAGCATGTTGCCGAAGTTGTACACAATGGTGTCCAGGATCATGCCGTTCTGCAGCACCACCAGGATTCCTCTGGCAATACCGATCACCAGCGCTCCGAATGCCAGTGACTTGGCTCCGTTTACAAACTCCCTGGCGATTCCGCTGGGGCTCAGCCCGCCCACCAGTCCGCCCACAATGCCGATGGCTATGAATACCGGCTGCATCTCATCTGTCCCCCAGCCATGGTTGATTACTCCCCACACAATCCAGGAGAGGCCCAGGGCAAAGGTCAGGATCACCAGATAATGGCGCGGCGTAACCTGCTCCTGATCGGGCGCGATGTCCTCCAGCTGCATTTCCCGTTCCAGGTTATACACAATACTCTTGGCGGGGTCTGCTTTCACCCTGGCTGCGTAGCGCATCATATAAACGCTGGCAATGGCCAGGAATGTGAGATGGATTATCAGGCGGAAGCCCAGGCCGGAATAGATGGGCAGCTCGGCGATGCCCTGGGCGATTCCCACGTTAAAGGGATTCATGGTTCCCGCGCTGAAACCGGCGGCGGCACCCAGGGTCACCATGGAGGTGCCGATCGCCGCGTCATATCCCGCCTTTCTGGCCACAATGATGCCGATGGGCACAAAGGCCAGCACCTCGTTGGACATGCCCATCAGCGCTCCGCCCAGTGAAAATGTACACAGGAATATGGGTATGATCCATTGTTCCTTCCCCTTCAGCGACCGGATCAGTTTGCCGATCAGCAGGTCAACCGCCCCCGTGCCGTTGATAATCTGAAATGTCCCCCCAATAATAAACACAAAGAATATCAGGCTGGCCGCGGCCTTCATGCCGGCCGGGGCGGCATTTAACACGTCCATCACCCCTGCTGCCGGAGCCTCGGTCAGATGATAGGAACTTGGATCTACCACGGTTGTGCCGTTGGCATTCTCATAGCGGTCATAGGTCCCTGACGGCACCAGATGCGTCAGAATCGCCGCCAGTATGATGATACTGAAAATGATCACATAGGTATGCGGCACCCGGAACTCTGAAACGTTGAACCGTTTCTTTTTTACAGCTTCTTGCGTACTCATAAATACAATCTCCTTTCACAACCCCATTATTACTGTTTTAGTGCTTGCTTCCAGTATAGAAAACATGTACTATTAAGTCAAATCAATGATTTCGAATGTAATATTAGTTAAAAGCTAATCATAAAGGAGGCGCCCATGGATCTGAGAGAACAGGCCTATATTCTGGCCATATCTAAGTATGGAAGCATTAAGCAGGCCGCGGAGGAGCTGCATATATCCCCGCCCACCTTAAGCGTTTTCCTGAGTACGCTGGAGAACAACATCGGTGTGAAGCTCTTCGACCGGTTAGGGAAGCGTTTTATTCCCACTGAGGCCGGGCGGCTGTATATATCCACGGCTCAGAACATGATGAATCTGAGGAACAGCTATGAGGCGCAGCTGTCGGATCTGAAGAACGGGGTCACCGGCACCATCTCTTTTGGTATCCAGCCGCGGCGCACCCTCTTTCTGCTGGCTTCCGCCCTGAAGGAATTCACCGCTCAATATCCCAATGTCCAGGTCAATACCTGCGAGGAGACCACCGACACCACAGTTCCCATGCTGCTGCGGGGAGAACTGGACTTTATTATCACCCACCGGGTTATGAATGATCCGGTGCTGGCCTACACCCCTTTTTACCAGGACCATCTGGTGTTGGTCATGGCGGCAGACCATCCCATGGCGGACCGGGGCAGATTCCTGCACGGCCGGTCCACCCCCTGGATCGACCTGTCCCTGTTTAAAGATGACAGGATGATCCTGCAGCAGCCGGACCAGTCCTCCAGGGCCTGCACGGACAAGGCTCTGCGCTTTGCCCAGGTCAAGCCTAAACAGGCGTTTCTGGTGGCCAACTTAGAGAGCGCTTCCCAATTGGCGGCAGAGGGGCTGGCCATTGCATTTAATTTTGAGAGCTATATCCGCACCTTTTCCTATGTCAGGCCGGTCCGGTATTTCTATGTGGGGGACCCGGAGGAAACCATCAATTATTACATTGTCTGCCGCAAGGATAAATATATGGCCAACTATACCCATACGTTTATTGAGCTTCTCAAGAAATATATTAGGTTTTAACTAATTAATTAGTAGAAATATTTAATTTGACATAATATTGTGTTTCTTCCTATACTGTAAGCAGCAAATGGAAACAGGAGGGTGATATTATGTCAAATATCAACGCAGATTTAAAGGGGAAATTAAAGAATATATGGCTGATCCTGGCCGGGTCTGTGATCTACGGGATCGGCACACAGTGCTTTTTATCCGGCGCCAAAATCGCCCCGGGCGGCGCCTCCGGCATTGGCCTGATGGTTAACTACCTCACAGGCGCCCCCATCGGCACTGTGACATTTCTGATCAATATCCCCCTTCTGGTTCTGGCGGGGATCTATCTGAGCCGTGGTTTTGCAGTGAAAACGGCTCTGGCCTGTGCTGTCTCCTCCGCGGTGATGGATCTGCTGATCACCCCCTTTATCCCTGTCTACCAGGGCGACCGGCTGCTCAGCTGCCTGTTCGGCGGGGTGTTGGTGGGGCTTGGCATGGCCTTTATCTTCCTGTCGGGCTGCACCACCGGCGGAAGCGACATTGTGGGTTATCTGATCCAGCGCAGGAAGCCATTTATGTCCATTGGGCGGGTGCTGCTGCTGATCGACGGAGTGCTGCTGGTCATCTCCATTTTCGTGTACAAAAATATAGAGTCCGGGCTATTCGGGCTTATCGCCCTGTTCGCACAGACTCAGATTATCGACAGTATTATCTATGGGGTGGATCTGGGGAATATGGTCACCATCATCACTTCCAGGCCCGCCCAGATCAGCGAGCGGATTATCGGCGAGCTGGAGCGGAGCGCAACCGTGCTGAACGGTTACGGCGCCTACAGCAAAAAAGGCACGGACGTGCTGCTCTGCGCGGTGAGGAAAACCCAGTTCAGCACATTGAAGCAGATTATACAGGAGACGGACCCCGCGGCGTTTGTGATGGTGTCCGAGACCTCGCAGGTATATGGGGAAGGTTTTAAAGAGATCACGTAAGGGCGCTGGGCCATGCCGCTCACCCATACTCGGCACCACAGCAGCACGCCACATCACCCCAGCGCCACCCCCATCACCATATACCGGATGGCAAACAGCACCAGAAGGTGAGCCGGATAAAACCAGTAAAACAGGTACTTGTGCCGGAGCCGCCCGCGTTTCCCGCTGTAGAGGCAGATGCAGGCCATGGATATAATGAAACTGAGGCTGAATACGCTTCCCTCTATCAGTATGAGCATGGCTGCCCCTGCCAGGAACAAAAAGGGCCGGTTCCCCCGCAGATAGTAGAACAGAAGAATCAGGAGAACGCCGCTAAATCCGTAGTCCACTCTCAGTAAATGCGCAGTCAGGCCGGCCGCAGCCACAATCAGGCCGGACATGATCCCGCGCTGGACAATATCCACTGTCTTCAGCCGGTCCAGCAGGTAAAGGGTCATGAGGCCGATTGACAGTGTGAAATAGATGTTCTGCCCCTGGATATAAATGGGCGTGTTCCACACAGCCAGGTCAAAGGGAACCTCCGACACCAGTGCAAATATCAGCATGCGCCTCAGGTAACGCCGGTAATTGCCTGTGTGGACATATCCCTCCACCAGCAGGAAGCAGAAGATGGGAAATGCCATCCGCCCCACAGATCTCAGCATAATATCCACATTTTCTATGAGCTGTCCCTGCGCTGTCCCCAGTATTCTGGCATTGTACACAGGGTCCTGGTAGCGCAGCACTCCCACCTCCAGCAAAACCGCCCCAATATGGTCAATGAACATGGTCAGCACACCGATTATCTTCAGCGCCGTGCCGCTCAGGCATGTGAATGCCTTCTGCTTATCTGTCTGTTGTAAACTCATCTTTTATCCTGCCATCTCAGATTTAATGAGATTACTATAGCAGGTCGAGGGCAGGCTGTCAAACCTTCCCGTTCATCTCCCACAATGCCTCAAAAATCAGTTTGCCCACCAC
>URUZ01000391.1 GCA_900551225.1 uncultured Clostridium sp. | reverse complement strand
GTATAGAGATTTTCAGCATTTCATGTATATTAGAATATTGGGAGGGGGGATCTTGGTATACAGCCGTCCTGCCCTATAAAATGGCTCCCAAAGGTGTGTATTATGTGGTATAATATTGATGCCTGGAAGGTCTGCTTTTTAGCTCTGCGTAGCTGGCCGTTTGGACAAAATGGTTGATTCTTTACGGGTTAAAAATACGGAAGTGATGTGTTAACAGAGCAACTTTGTTGACAGGGGTGATTTTGTGTGATGTATAAAAATATACCAGGAAAAGTGTATCTGAAAACCTTTGATGGATTCGATTTGTATAAGGATGGACAGATGCTCTATTTTTCTAGTGCAAAAGCAAAGGAATTGTTAGCGTATCTGGTTGACCGGAAAGGTAAATATGTGACCTTGGGCCAATTGGCGGAGACTCTTTTTGAGAATGAGATTGATAAGAGAAAGGCAAACAAACTGGTGCACACTGCATATAACCGCCTGACTAAAACCCTGAAGAGCTATGAAATTGAGAATATTTTAAGAAAGGGCAGAGGGATTTATGCAATTGATTGCAGCCATGTAATATGCGACAGCTATGAGATGGAGGCCCGTACTGAGGGGGTTTCCAATTATTTTCTTGGAGAGTACATGCCGGAGTACAGTTGGGCAGAGGTAACACTGTCAAATCTGATCCGCGATTATTATGACGAAAACCAGATTTCAGACAGTGGAGGTGAGACATAGCATAACAACCTGCAGCATTTACTGCAGGTGAGCAATTGAAAAGAAAAATATTGGTAAGAATATAGGCGTAACCGCATATTTATATTGCGGTTATGCCTTTTTTGTTGAAAAACTGTGATATAGGGCAGAATATATTTGAAATCTGAGTGCGGGCATGGGTTTCAGAAAGTTGTATTTCTATGGCATGGGTTTTTGATTTGTACCTCATAGTGAGGAAAATATTTTTATTTCAAGAGAGTATAACTGGATTTATATGTTATAAAAACGCGAATATTGAAATAAATACAAATTTTGACAGGAAAAGACGATTTTGTAACTATTTTGTAACGTTTTTGTATCCAAGGTCATGGTATACCGTTACACAAAAGGCCACATGCTATTTACACATAAAGAGGTGTAGAGATGAATAGAGGGGAACGGAGGATATATGTCAAAACCTTCGACGGTTTTGATGTATATGTGGACGGTAAGATAGTGTACTTCCCAAGTGGCAAATCAAAAGAAATGCTGGCAGTGATGGTGGAGAAGAAAGGAAGCAGTGTTTCATTGGCCCAGATGGCATATTATCTTTATGAAAATTCAGAAGAATCCCGGGCCAGGAACACTTTGAGGGTGGTATATCACAGGCTGCACAAAACATTAGAAGAGTACGGTATAGAAGATATTGTGATAAAGAGGAGGGGGAGCTATGCCATTGATACAGATCTGTTTACATGTGATTTTTATGAGTTCATGAAGGGAAGATCCTCCTATAGCACTGGATATTCAGGCGCTTATATGCCCGAATACCCGTGGGCCAGGAGCATGATCCCTTATCTAGACAATTTATACCGAAGATATACCATTCAGAGGATGAAGGAGTAATTGTATGGAGTATATTGATATACATGCCCATATTCTTCCGGGGGTAGATGATGGTTCTAAGGATGCAGATGAATCCCGGGCCATGCTGCTGTCGGCCTACAGCCAGGGAATACGCTGTATTATTGCAACGCCCCACCACTCCAGGAGAAGAGGCGTTAAGGGGATTGCAGAGCTGACCAGGGAGCTGGCTATGATGGCCAGGGAGATCGATCCGGCTTTTGCAGTATATCCGGGCCAGGAAACTTATTATTATGATGGCCTGGCTGAGGCGTTGAAGGAGGGAGAGGCGCTGACCCTGGCGGCAAGCCGGTATGTGCTGGTGGAATTCGATCCGGGCGTATCGTTCCAGATACTGTATCAAGGGATACGCAAGATTATCATGGCACGTTTTATTCCGGTGCTGGCACACGTGGAGCGCTATGGATGTCTGCATGAAGAACAGAATTTAAAGGAAGCCGCCCGGTGTGACTGCCGGTTTCAGATGAATTATGACAGCCTGGCGGGACCCTTCTGGGATTCCCGGATCAGGTGGTGCCGAAAGCAGGTGATGGAGGGTAATATCCATCTGCTGGCCACTGACATGCACCGCATGGACTATCGGAAGCCAGATCTGGCGAAGCCCATGGCATGGCTGACAAAGCATGTGGAAGAGAAAAAAATGAAAGCGATGGTGTGGGACAATCCACATGCGATTATCAAAAACGAGAGAATGGGATAGGTACATAAGAGATGGAAAACTTAATGAATGACAATGAAGAGATTGAAATTGACCTTTTCGAGCTATTCATGGAATTAAAACGGAAATTTTGGCTGATTCTGTGTGTGACAATACTCTGCACAGGGGCTGTGGGCGCATTCAGTGCCTTTGTGCTGACACCACAGTACACATCCACAGCCATGGTTTATATCCTTTCAAAGGAGACAACCCTGACTTCACTGGCGGATCTTCAGATCGGCAGCCAGCTGACCAAGGACTATAAGATTATCGTCACCAGCCGGCCGGTGCTGGAGGATGTGATTGCCAGTTTGGAGATGGATACTACATATAAAGACCTTAAAAAGAAGATTAATATAGACAATCCGGCCGATACCCGAATTCTCTCCATCAGCGCCACAGACCCTGACCCGCAGATGGCCAAAACCATTGCAGACAAGATTGCCAGCACTGCTTCCGACTACATTGGGGACATTATGGAAATGGTGCCGCCCAAACTGATTGAGGACGGCGAGGTGCCGCTGCAAAAGACAAGCCCCAGCAATACCAGAAACGCCCTTCTGGGCGGCCTGGCCGGCATGCTGCTGGTGTGCGGACTCATCACAGTGCGCGTGGTGCTTAATGATACGGTGCGCACAGAGGAAGATGTGACCAGATATCTGGGGCTGTCTGTGCTGGCCGCAGTTCCTCAGCGCAAGGGCGAGACGCCCGAGGACAAGGAGGCTATGGTCTCCTCAAAGTCCCACAGCCGCATAGCAGGCGGCAAGTCAAGGAAAAAGAAAAAGGAAGGTAAAATCCGATGATGCAGACCGTAGCTTTGAACAGGAGCATGAAAGATGATTACAACTATAATGAAGCGGTCAAGACGCTGCGCACCAACCTTCAGTTCTGTGGGAACGGAATCCGGGTGATCATGATGACCAGCTCCCTTCCAGATGAAGGGAAGAGCGATGTATCCTTTGCATTGGCCTCATCCCTGGCGCAGATCGGTAAGAAAACCCTGCTGATTGATGCAGACATCCGCAAATCGATCCTGGTATCCAGATACCAGCTGGATCAGGAAGTGTGCGGCCTGTCCCAATATCTGAGCGGACAGAAAAACATGGACGAGATCATCTATGGAACCAGTGTTGAACATCTCCATTTGATATTTTCCGGACCCTACTCACCCAATCCGGCAGAGCTTCTGGAGGAAGATCTGTTCGGTTCCATGATTAAGCAGCTGCGGGATCAATATGACTATGTGATTATTGATACGCCCCCTATGGGGAACCTGATTGACGGAGCCATTGTAGCTACCCAGTGCGACGGAGCTGTGATGGTGGTGGAGAGCGGAGCGGTCAGCTACCGGCTGGTACAGCGGGTTAAGAGCCAGCTGGAAAAAAGCGGCTGCCGGATACTGGGCGCAGTGCTCAATAAGATTGACCTGGAACACAGCAGCTACGGTTATTATGGCCGGTACGGCAAGTATGGAAAATACTCCCGATATGGAAAATATGGGAAATATGGCAGGTATGACAAGGCAGAAGGATGAGTGGTATGAAAGACCGGACTCAAAGATGGAAGCGGTTTAAAACAGCCGCTGTGATCCTGGGAGCGGTAGGAATTGCACTGGCGGCAGGCGTGACGGTTCATTTATACCGTCAGCGCAAGCTCCAGGAGGAGGAGATTGCCTCCAGACAGTATGATCTGGCAGAACAGGAGAATTTCCTGGCTAAAAATATAATCGAATACGAGGGCAGGAAATACCGCCGAAATTCCTACATAAAAGCGATTCTATGCATAGGCGTGGACCGGTCAGGGGGGCTTGATGAGGCCACAACCACCGGCTTTGGCGGGCAGGCGGACGGGCTGTTTCTGATTGCACAGGATACAGCACGCAATACCGTAAAAATACTGCTGATACCGAGAGACACAATGACTCCCATCATTTTGACAGATTTAAGTGGAAATGTGCTAGGAAAAGATATGCAGCATCTGACTCTGTCCTATGCCTATGGGGACGGGAGAGAAAAAAGCTGTGAATACACAAGGGAGGCTGTTTCCGATCTGCTGGGTGGACTGATGATTGACCACTATATGGCAGTGGACACCGACAGCATTTCCGCTCTGAACGATGGAGTGGGAGGTGTCACCGTGACAATCGCAGAGCCAGGTCTTGCGGACCGGGACCCTGCCCTTAAGATGGGGGAGACAGTCACGCTGAAGGGAAAGCAGGCAGAGACATTTGTCCGATACCGGGATATTAACAAAGATCACTCCGCACTGTTTCGAATGGACCGCCATCAGCAATATATTCAGGGATTTTTCGGATCGCTGAGAAATAAGGCAAAATCAAATGATGGGATACTCATGGAGCTTCTGGATACAATTCAGGATCATATGATCACAGATATGCAAAAGGACCAATATATGAAAGCCGCTTTGGATGTCCTGAATACCCAGCAGCTGGGGGATGGAGATTTTTACACATTGCCCGGTTCAGGCGTTACCACAGCCAGGTATGACGAATTCTATGCAGACCAGACGGCCATGATTCCGGTGATATTAGAGCTATTCTACCGGGAGGTCAAGTGATGAAGCAATATCCAGTGTGGTGACATGCTGTTTATTGAATAAATTAATCATAGTAGAAAGGAGAGGAAAAGCTATGAAAAAGAGATGTGTGGCTGCTTTAGCACTGGCGGCAATGCTGGCTGTACAGCCGATGACCGCATTTGCAGCCGGAAGTTCATCCAGTGATGGAGGGAGTTCATCTACCACCACCAACACAAGCAGCAAAAACAACGACTCCACTGTTTCTGTTTCATCCACCGGCGTTAAAACTACCGGGGCAACCACCAGTGCATCATCCAATGGAAGCACAATTGGTGTGGCTGTTGACACTGTGACCACCACTGGTCAGCCTGTGACTGTTAACTCTAAAGGAGAAGCAGTAGTGGGGGATGTGGCAATCGCATTCGCAAAGAACGGGTCTGCAACAGCAGGTCTTCCAGCTAATGTTGTATCTGCCATCGAGGGGATCAACTCCGGCAGAGCACTGAGCGAGCTCGTTCAGGGCGTGGATGTGAACGGCTTTAATGCGTTGACAGGAACACATGCCATTGTCACCAAGGATGCGGCAACTGGCGCAGTCAAGGATACGCAGACAGAAGTTTCTCTGTATGTACCTAACCTGGTTGACGGTTTGGGCAATGTTGAAGTTCTGTTCTACAACAACGTTACCGGCCAGTGGACACTGCTTCCGGCTCTGAAGGTAGATCCTGTCAGCAAGACCGTGGCGGTTAATATTCCTGGTTCTGGTACACTTTCTGTAGTGTACAAAAAGTAATAGGGACTAATTGAACATGGCGCCTATGCGCCAAAACCGGAGGGGGTCCAAACCGGGCTGCCCTTCGGTTTACAATGAAATCAATCATGCAGCAGGAAAAGGTTGTGAGGGGATATGTATCGAAAGGCAGATAGAGGATGGCTGAAGCATTGGGATTTCACTTTGCTGGATGCACTTTGTTTACAGGGGGCGTACATAGCTGCTTATTGGCTGCGCCACGGGTTTGGTTTGCCATATACAAACCAGCTCTATTGTAATATGGCGTTTGTTTTTGTGTTGATACAGATATTTGTAAC
>URUZ01000390.1 GCA_900551225.1 uncultured Clostridium sp. | reverse complement strand
ATGTTAAAAGGACATACAAGGGGATGTTATAACTACTAGGAGGTAGTGACATGGCAGAAATAAGCTCATCCATCCAATTGACTGATCGGATGACGCCGGTATGCAATCCATCACTACAGCCATGAGTATAATGGTCAATACCATGACCGCAGCGCAGACGGGAACAGATGCGGGATTCAACCCTGCCCAGGCAACAGCCATGCAGCAGGCAGTTGCAGGCGCTTCAGCTCAATTAGCGCAGTATCAGGAAGAATTGGAACGCGTGCAGAGTATTATGATAAACTCGGAGAACGGATTTTTTATTACTGCAGGATACACTCGGCCTCTTGGATTAGCGATGATTAAATTTTCTCAAAAACAATAGAGGGCTTCAGGTTACTCAATTCTTATGGGATGGTATTGATGGACGCGGCGACGGCAGGTGCTTTTTTCCGCGGCTGCCATAAAGGAATCTTTCATCTGGCAATGCAGAGTGGAGTATGGTAGAATTAATTCTAGCAGCACTTCAAGAGGGGGATACGATGATGGAACGGAACATGAGTTTAAAAACCGAACAGTTTATGAGCGATATATTTGATGCAATGTATGCGAATCATACCATCAATCAAGCCGTAGAGCAGGTCCTAAAGCAGACAACCTGCTTTTTCCAAGCGGATGCAGCTTATCTGATTGAAATATCGGAGAATGGAAAACTGATCGAGAAGATACATGAATATACAGAGCCGGGTATACGCACCATAGTAAAGAAGCTGGAGAAGCTGGAGAAAACCTCCACAGAGCTTTTCCGCGCCCCCATCAACATCGGTCACGAACCCTTATTCTGCACGGACGCAGACCAGCTTCCAGATGAAATAAAAGCCGTGTTTCCCGGCAGCAAATTCCATACCCTCTTCCAATTCCCTGTCATGATTCAGGACCAACTGGCCGGATATATAGGCATCTGCGATTTTAACAGCCCCCGGGAAGATTGGAATCGTGACGCCGCCAGCCGGGAATTGAGCTATTTGTCCCGTGTCCTGTCGGTGTTCCTGCAGAAGACCCACCAGGAAAAACAGATGGATCAATATCAGAAACAGCTGGAGATCTCCCTCAGGCAGTCGGAAAAGAGAGCGGAGACAGCGTATGAGATTCTGGATGAAATCTGTTGCGGCGTTGTAATACTGAAAATGCCAACCTATGACCGGATGCTTCCGGCCTACGGTAATTTAGGCCAATACCGCATGCTGCAGATAGAAAGGACCGCCGTCAATGAGCGCGTTCCCAATGTAGAAGAGGCTGTCCTGGAAAGCCAGTATTTTGATGATGCATTTGCGGGTGTACATCCTGAGGATATGGAACGGGTGCGGAATGCTTATAAGGAAGGCTACAATGCAGACCATTTCACAGTTAAGAAATACCGCCTTCTCCGGGGCGATGGCAGTTATGTCTGGGTAAATGCTGACCTGCGCCTTCATGAATGTACGCCGGAATATAGGCTGTTCTATGCAACATACACGGATGTCACCGAAGAACATGAGCTTCAGATGCAGCTGTCGGAGGCGCTGGAACGTCAGAAGGTGATTTCATCTGAGCTTGAGAAGGTTATTGACGCCAAAACCGATTTTCTCTCCAGGATGAGCCATGATATACGGACCCCCATGAATGCCATCCTGGGCCTGACCGCACTTGCAAAAAACGAGCTGGATCACAGGCAGACCGTGAGGGGCTATCTGGATAAACTGGAATTATCGGGCCGGTTCCTGATGGGCCTGCTGAATGATATACTTGATATATCAAAAATAGAAAAGAATGTAGTTGACCTGAATCCTGAGCCCTATGAGATTGAAGCCTTCAGGCAGCAGGTGGAAGCCCTGATTATCCCCCAGTGCAGACAGAAAGGCATCAGCTTTGTTTTTGATAAAGAGGAGGTAAAGTACCACACCGTTATGCTGGATAAGCTGCGTTTTAACCAGATTATCTTCAACCTCCTCAATAATGCAGTGAAATATACGCCGGCTGGAGGCCGGATTGAGCTTCTGGTACATGATCTGGAGCTGACGGATAGCAGGCTCCACAAGCAGTTCACCATCCGCGATAATGGCATAGGGATGAGTGAGGAATTCCAGCAGCATATGTACGAGCCATTTACTCAGGAGGGCCGCAGGGCTGCCGATTATGACAGCAGGAACTCAGGGCTGGGCCTTGCCATTGTCAAGTCATTGGTGGAGCTGATGGGCGGAACCATTCAGGTCAGAAGTGGGCTGAATCAAGGGACGGAATTCATTGTGGACCTTTGGGTGGATATTGTGCCGGAGTCACACGGATCCCAGCAGCCGGATGGAGAGTTCACGATTCAGGGAACCCGGGTTCTGCTCTGTGAAGACAACGAATTAAATACTGAGATAGCCGTTTATCTGCTGGAAAATGCAGGCGCTGTGGTAGACTGTGTAAAAAACGGAAAAGAGGCTGTAGAGAAGTACAGGGATTCTGAGCCGGGCAGCTATGACGTAATTCTCATGGATATTAAAATGCCGGTTATGGATGGTCTGGAGGCGACCCGGAAGATCCGCGCCATTGAGCGGCCGGATGCTGCTGCTGTGCCGATATTTGCCATGACGGCCAATGCCTATGAAGAGGATAAAAAGGCAAGCAGGGAAGCTGGTATGAACGAACATTTATCAAAGCCAATAGAGGCAGAGGTATTATGCAGGACTATCTGGAACTATCTCCACGCTTCTGATTGAACCGCTATATTAAAAAGAGAGGAACCATACAAGATAATTATGATTAAAGTCCAAAACCTGTCCTATTCATATCAACAAAAGGACTTATATAAAAAGATTTCATTTACAATAGAGGACGATGCCCATTGTGCATTAATCGGTGCCAATGGCACGGGAAAAAGCACGTTGCTGGATCTGCTGCTGCACACAGATGAATATCTCTACGAAGGGAAAATAGAGATCGAGGGCGCAGGCAGGATTGGGTATGTCAGCCAGTTTTCACAATTGAATGAAAAAGAAGATCTGACTGTATTTCAGTACCTCAGTGAAGGATTTGTAAAGCTGCAGCAGAAAATCATGGATTTGTGTAAGGAAATGGAAAATACCGATCAATTGGTGCAGATTTTTGAAGATTATCAGGAAGCGCTGGATGAATTCAA
Organism: uncultured Clostridium sp.; assembly: GCA_900551225.1. Lineage (GTDB taxonomy): Bacteria > Bacillota > Clostridia > Lachnospirales > Lachnospiraceae > Enterocloster. The sequence goes on along the minus strand of URUZ01000390.1, from coordinate 2,809 downwards.
TGCCATTGACGGCGATTATTACGAAAGCAACATTAAAAAGCAGCTGAAGGTTGCTGCTTTACAAAAGTTAGAGACTCAGAAGATCAGCAGTCTCAGCGGCGGAGAATTCAAGCTGGTTCAGGTGATTAGGGAGATGATGCTCAGTCCGGGGCTTCTGATCATGGACGAACCGGATGTATTTCTGGATTTTGATCATCTGAACGCTTTAAGGAATCTGATCAATGCTCATAAAGGAACACTTCTTGTTATCACCCATAACCGGTATCTGTTAAACCATTGTTTTAACAAAATACTCCATATGGAAAATATGGATGTCCAGGAATTTGACGGAACCTATACAGAATATAATTATGAACTGCTTGCCACCAAGATTGATTTAGAGGAGGCTGCAGCAGCGGACCAGGCAGAGATAGACCGCCAAAGTAAAATATTGGAAAAAGCCAGGGTAAGAGCCACCAGAATGGACAATGCCTCCCTGGGAAAGACAGTGCATGCCAGGCAGACCATGGTGGACCGGCTGAAAGCGAGAAAAACAAAGGCTCCGTTTGTGGAGATCAAATACCCGGAGATCCATTTTTTAGAACTTGAGGGGGAAGAGGCAGAGATAGATGGAAATATTCTCCAATTGACCGATTACAGCGTTTCCTTTGATGAACAGCTTTTAGAGCATGTGGATTTTGAAATGAACCCCCATGAGCATGTTGCAATTGTTGGAAATAATGGAACCGGAAAGACCACATTGCTTCGTGAAATATTTGAAAATAATAAAGATACGATCAGGATCAGTGAACATGCGGAAATAGGGATTTTTTCCCAGATTACCGGCTCGTCATATGATGAGGCAAAGACTTTGCTTGATATTTTCCAGGAGAAGGATTTTGATCACAGCCATGATGCAGCAGACTACTTGAAAAAATATGGATTTGAAGGGGAGACACTTGACCAGAGGGTAAGTGAGTTATCTGGTGGTGAAAAAGACCTGTTTCAATTAGCCCTGCTCTCGTTAACCAGGACCAACCTGCTTCTGCTGGATGAACCCACAGGGCATTTAGATGTTTATGCGCAGATTGCATTGGAACAGGCGATTTCAGCGTATAAGGGTGCGGTTTTGATGGTGTCTCATGATTTTTACACTGTATCCAACTGCGTTGACTATGTACTGTTAGTAGAAAACAATACGGTGCGCAGAATGTCCATCCGTAAATTCCGGCAGATGATTTATGCTAACCATTTTGATAAAGATTATCTGCTGTTGGAGCAAAAGAAGAAGGAGACGGAGACCAGAATCCAGCAGTTCCTTCGAACCAATGAATTTGATAAGGCTAAGGCTTTGTTGGAGACACTGGGGGAGATTATTAAAAAAATGAGTACATTGGAGTCGTAGCAGCATAATGCAAAGGAGGAATACCTTTTATGGTTGGATTTACTGATAAGCCCGTATCAGGCAAAATGAAAGATATTTTCGGAACAAATCTGTGTTGGAAAAATTTCGATTTGAAGGGATGGAAAAGCCATAGAGTGATGAGGATATTATAGTCTCACCTGGAATAGTAGAAGGTACTGATATTCGAATCGAAAATAAATCTCCTTCACAAGTCAAAGTGACTGATTTATGTAAATTGATCAAGGCGATGGGCTACGAGCCAGGGATTCTGGAACTGTATGTTAAGCTTGCACATTATGTCGTACAGGACGAAGGTAAAGCGGCCCAATCCTAACATCACCCCCTCTGGCAATACCTGCCAGTTCCTCCTCATCAATTGTACTCTGCCAAAGCCTCTGCTATAATGTTGAACGGTTATAAGTTAACATAATAGAAGGAGGCTGGTATATCTATGCCGACAGAAAACCAAAGCAGTAAAAGCTGGGTGCTATGGCTCAAGCTGGCCTGCATCAGCACAGCAATATACATAACATGGAGAATATTTTTCACCATCCCTACTGAAAATGGACTGCTGTCCTGGGCAATGGGAATCATACTGCTCCTTGCGGAGGCAACAGAGGCGCTGGAAATATTTGGGAATTACTGGAATGCTGCAGAAACAGTGGAACCGGAGCTGCCCAAAGTCCCAGATTCCTGGTATCCCGACGTGGACATTCTGATTGCAACCCACAATGAACCGGAAAACCTATTATTTAAAACTGTAAACGGCTGTAAGTTCCTGACATACCCGGATAAAGCCAAGGTCCATATCTATCTGTGCGATGATGGAAACCGCCCGGAGATAAAGCGTCTGGCGGAGACCATGGAAATCGGCTATCTGGGGCTGGAAGGGAACCGGGAAGCCAAGGCGGGGAATTTAAACCATGCCCTGAGTAAGACCAATTCCCCGTTAGTGGCCACATTTGATGCGGATATGATTCCCACATCCACATTTTTAATGGAGACAGTCCCATATTTTTATATCCCCGTCACAGACGAGAATAAAAAGTGGAAAATCGGCTTCATCCAGACGCCCCAGAGTTTTTACAACCCGGATTTGTTTCAATTTAATTTATATGCGGAGCAGAAGGTTCCCAATGAGCAGGACTATTTTTTCCGACATGTAAATGTGCGGCGCAACCGTACCAACACGCCGATTTACGCCGGCTCCAACACGGTGATCTCCAGGGAAGCCCTGAACGCGGTGGGTGGGATCTGTACCGGAACGGTGACGGAGGATTTTGCCACGGGGATTGCCATCCAGGCGGCTGGATATACCTGCTATGCCACAGGCAGGCCCCTGGCCCACGCAATGTCATTTAGTTAAGACAGAGCTGCAAGAACTACTAAAAGAGCAAGGTATATAGAAATATGTACTCTGCTCTT
>URUZ01000389.1 GCA_900551225.1 uncultured Clostridium sp. | reverse complement strand
ACGATCTGTGACTGTACCAGTTCTCTCAGATCTTCAACCGATATATTCTGATCTTTCAAAAAAACGGAGAGGGACTTCAGTTCCTCCAGTTCGATCTGTTCCTGCAGGGAGCGTTTCTTCTCCTTCAGGGTATCCAGACAGGCTTTATACTGTTCAATTGCCTCCTGGGTGGTTTCCAGCTCCTCATTCAGCTTTTCTAAAATTGTTTTTCTCACTCCGCGTGCCATAAATATAATTCTCCTTCTCTGTATATCTTGGTTTTACATAGTATGTACCACATGTTACCAGTATATGTTGCACATCTGAAAATTATACCCTTCAAATACATTTGGAGTGGGTCCGCTACAGACCAACGGAAGCCTCCTTGATCTCCAGCTTCTGGCACCAATTCCTCAGCTTCTGCTCATCATACCTGTCTACGTGGAATTCCTCAAGATTCTGGCTGATCTCAATATCAGTCTTGATTGTGGCCAGCTGTTTGGACAGCAATGCAGCTGCTTCGCCGCACAGCTCCCCCTCCCCGCCTGTTTTGGTCAGGGACTTATAGGGGGAACGGCTGATGCCCAGCCCGTTTTTCCAGAAATCCTGAAGCTCCTTCAGGGTGTTCTTGTCAGTCTCCGACTGATGGATCACCTCATAGACAGCCTCCACTGTGCCGTATTCATTTAACAGCAGGGGCGCTGCGCTTGCCACTCCCCTGACGCCGGGGATATTGTCTGAGGAATCTCCCTGGATTCCCTTTAAGTCTGTGATCTGTTCCGGCCACACGCCCTCCTCGGAGTACACGTGCTCTGCAGTAAACTCAAAGGTCTTTTCAGGCAGATTCACCGTCTTTTTGTCCATTCCATAGGCTCTGTAATATTTTTCATACAGCTCATCCGCCTTCTCCTGCCTGGCCTGGACCATCCAGGCGCGGACATTGTGCTCGTCGTCCACCAGCTGCAGATAATCGTGGTCCTTGGTCATCACGATCATGGGAATCTGGTCCCTGAACTTCATCACCAGGCTGCCCGCATAGTCATCCGCCTCGAATTCATCGCTGTACAACACAGTAAAACCCACGTCCTCCAGGATCTGTTCGATCAGCACAAACTGCTGCTTCAGCGGTTCAGGCGTGGAGGAGCGGGTTCCCTTGTAGTCCGGGTACAGCTTCCGGCGGAAGGTGTCCCTGGTCTTGTCGAATACAAAGGCAATGTGGTCCGGCTGCTGCTTCTTTAACAGGGATACCACTGCCTTCAGCACACCGAATACGCCGTTGGTGTAGGTGCCGTCCCCGGAGTGGAGGATCTTGCTGTAGTGCTTCTGCTTCTCTTCCTCCGTCTTGGCAAACATGATCTCCCGCGGCAGAACCGCGTAGTAGCAGGTGGACAGCATGGAAGAGCCGTCTATTATCACAAATTGTTTTTTTGACATGTCATTTCTTCTTTCTAATATTGTTATGCCCGGCTGTTACACCGGCTTGTAAAGCTTAATCACCCCGTTATCGTTGAGATGTTTCAGCAGGGAGAGCAGAATGGGGAAGCCGAACAGCCCCACCACTCCCAGCAGCTGGACGCCCACAAACATGCTGACCAGGGTAACCACCGGGTGCAGCCCGATCTGGCTTCCCACGATCTTGGGCTCCAGGATATTGCGGATCACTGTGATCACCAGGTAGACCACAAGCAGGCTGATGCACAGCCGCAGATTCCCCTGAAGGGAGGCCAGCACTGCCCACGGAATCATAATTCCTCCTGTACCCACCACAGGCAGGATGTCAAATATGGATATAGATAATGCAATCAGCACTGCGTACTTCACACCGATGATGTTTAAGCCAATGGCCAGTTCCACGAATGTGATGCTCATAATCAGCGCATAGGAGCGGATGCACACCCATAGCGTGCCCACCACATACTGTTCAATCTGCCGGATCACCAGCTTGGTCTCATCGCTGAACTGGCACAGGAAAAAGTGGGTGAACCGGTGAAAATCCATGGCCATAAAATAGGTGGAAATGATCATCAGCAGCAGGTTGATAAATACGCTGGGAAGAGAGTAGGCAAACCCGGAGATACTGCCCAAAGCCCGCACCGACAGGTTGGACACCGCCTGGCCCAGAGTCTGCACCGCCTGCAGCAGGATATCGTCAAAATTGGAAAATGCACCGTTGCCGGCGCTGCCGATCAGTTCCTCTGCCCTGGAAAAAATTCCCATTAAAACGGGTTCCAGGTGAGTGGTGTACATCAAGGGCAGATCCACCAGCAGATCCTTCACAAAGGCCGCCGTCTTGATGCCGATTCCCGAGATCAGAAGCCCGATGATCAGATATAACAGGGTGACCATCCCAATAGCAGCCACCTTCCGGTTCAGCCCTGTCTTGCGGGCCACGAATCCGATGGGCGCATCCATGCCGTACGCGATGAGAAATGCCAGCACAAAGGGCGTAATCATGGGAATCCCCCACTTGATAAATGCAATGGCAATGAGAATGTGGATCGAGTAGTATACAAACTTGATTAGAAAATTCTTCTGTTTCTGTATATCCATTTAGCCCTCCGCAGGTGTGATCGACAAAATCCTATATTATGTTGAATTATATTAGACCACCCCAGCAGTGTCAACAGATATTGGAAATATTTACAGTTTCTTAATTGCGGCCGGACTTGCCCTTTGTCAGGTCATAGCTCTCCCCAATCATCCGCTTTACAGCGTCCTCCGGAACTGTGCCGTCCAGGATCACGGTATTCCAGTATTTCTTGTTCAGATGGTACCCGGGCTCCACGCCCGGAAATGCTTCCCGCCAGAACAGGATCCAGTCAGGATGGCATTTTACATTGACACAGAGGCTGCCGTCCCGTTGGTAAATCCATGCAAACACCTTACGGTTTCCGCGGTGGCGGATCACCGCCCACTGATTGTCGCGGAAGGGATAGTCCTCGTAGACATCCTTGTAGGTTAAGCAGTATTGAATCAAGTCTTTCCTGGTATTCATTTTTATTCCTCCGCCTTCTATAGATAAGGGGGACGGGCCTTCTCAAGGAGCGCCGCCCTGTCATTGTCCAGTTCTCCCCGGCCGACCAGCTCCGCCAGCTCCCTCAGGGCCTGTCCCAGCTCCGGGCCGGGCTCATAACCCAGCTGCATCAGATCCTGGCCGCTGACCGCCAGATCCTTCACCCCAAACAGCCCGGCCCGGACCACCGCCTGGTCCACCATGGCTTCCAGCTGGTCTGCCCTCTGCAGCCGCTCTTTGATCCACTCCGGGTTCTGCCCCCGGATATCGCAGCGCTGGACCTTAAGCAGACGTCTGAGCTGCAGCTCTCCCAGCCTGTTCAGCCAGGATCTCACGGTTCTGGATTTCCCATGGATCTCAGCGTCATGGTACTTCACCAGCTCCATAACCATTTCCCTGGTATCCTGTTCAAAACCAAGGCGGTCCAGCACCTCCCCGGCTATCTTCTCACTGACCGCGCCGTGGCCGTAGAAATGGCCTGTGCCATTATCGTCCTCAGTGTAGCACCTGGGCTTGCCGACATCGTGGAGCAGCACTGCCAGGCGGAGGATGATGTCCTCATCCGCATACCGGAGCGCCTCCACCGTGTGCTCCCACACATCGTATACGTGGTAGCGGTTGTTCTGCTGGAAACCTTCCTCCGCCCGAAGCTCAGGGATTATCTCAAACAGCTCCTCCCTGGCCTCTTTAAGCTGCTCTCCAGCCTCGGCGCCCTCCCATGAGAGGAGGCTGACCAGACGGTTACCGTATCCTTCACAGCTCATCCTTCACCACCCTCTCATTGACCCCGGCCACAAATTCACGGATTTTACCATAGTCCGGCTCCTCGGGCAGGGAAGTGTTCCGGGCCGCGTAATCCACCCTTTTTTCATAATCGTCAACCATCTCGAAGAACGCGGGGATGGGCTGGCGGTTGTCATCCAGATATTTCCCATTGCGGATGTCCATCAGCAGGCTGTGTTCCTTCTCCCTGTAGGTCACGATCTTCTCCTGTTCCAGAATGTCCAGGCACATCATATAGAGGCGGATCAGATGCATCATGTGCTTGCCCAGCTTGCCGTGGCTGATGGCGTTGGCATTGCGCTTGCCCACCTTGGCGTAGGACTTCACAATTCCATGCATCTCCGCCCACAAGCATTTATAATCCCTGAGTGGGTAGTGGTTCAGAGAGATATCCATGAATATCTCCGAATCATATCCCTCCTGCACCGCTTGATCAATATACAGCCTCACCGAATCCCCTGGCATGGAGAAATACCGGCCCTGCCATTCATAGGCCGCATGTTCGATTGTTTTCAGGATATGGCGTTCATTGCCCTCCTGGTCCACCAGCCTGGCCGCCTTGTTGTCCAGCCGCCGCAGCTGCTGGTTGGCGTACCCGCCGAAGGAATGGACCGCCCGCTTGGACAGGAACAGCCCCGACTGGTCCAGCAGCTCCCTGCCCACAGCGGACACATAGAGATAGTGCTCAGGCCTGTTTCCCAGCAACTCTATGGTGTTGGGGTTACAGCCGGACAGCAGGGGGATCAGCTTGTTAAAGGCGTATATCGTGGTGTCAGTGCCCTCGTCGGTCACCTGTCCGAAGTTTTCATTCACCAGTATTTCCCGCTTATTGTTGAGGGCGCAGCCCCGTATATCCAGGTCGCTGGTGTCCACATCTGTCCCGTAGGCGTGGCTGCCGCCCAGGGTCAGAAGGATTATATTCTTACCCAGATGTTCGTTTTCCCGCAGGAAACCGTATGTAGGGGTATTCAATTCTTTTTTTATCTGCCCAAGTGTCATATCTGTCCTCCTTAACGGTGAACCGCACGCATCGCGAGCGCTTCACCGCGTGCAAGGAGCAGCCGCCATTGCAGGCGGCCGCCCTATCCTTCGCTTTGCCTTTATCCGGCGCGCTTCTATCACTTCTGCCTGTTAAATCCGGTTCTCCTCTTTTACCTTCCCGTCAGATGCGGTTCTCTTCCTCCACATACCAGACCTCCTGGGCGCCGTTGTCCTTACTGTGCCAGCAGGCGCCTGTCAGCGGCCCGCGCACCGTGCTGTCCAGGAAGAACCAGTCTCCGCTTCCGTCCTCGGGATCACAGAGCTTCCCATCCCAGCGGTGCCATCCGGTGCACAAGTACCCGTCCTTATTGAACAAATACCAATGATGGTTGACAATCGCCCACTGGTTGGCCGGATACGTTCCGTCGGCCCGGTTGTACCAGTACCTCTCCCCGTCCAGCACCCAGCCCACGGGCCGTACCCAGGACTTGATAAAAGCTGGCGGAGTTTTATACTGGCGGATCAGCAGATCCGGCGTGCTGCCCCAATCCGGCAGCTGGAAATGCGGCTGGTCCATGATGCTCTTCCAGTCCCCGCCCCATTCCAGGCCTATGGTTTTTCCAATTTTCCCCACTTTTCCGAAGAAACCGTCCGAGTCATTGTAGCTTCCCTTACCGTCGTTTCTGTATAGGTCAAAGGCCACGCCCCACTGATGCATGGAGCGGTAGGTGCTGCCCTTGGCATTGGTCACAATGGCGCCCACCTTTGTTCTTCCCTGTGCGTAGAGTGCATCCTGCTCAGCTTCGCTTCTCAGGGTTTCCCCCACCCGTATCTTAAGGCCCTGCTTCTCGCATTCCTCTGCCAGCAGCCTTGCTTTCTCCTGAAGTTTGGGATGACATAGCGTGATATCTCTCATCCTGTAACCTCCTTTTACATCTCATTTTCCCCGGGATGTGGGGCAGCCGATGAGAAATCCGACACAGCCCGACACAAAATCCCGGAACTGGGTGACTGTGGCAGCCGCTGTGGCAGACAGCGTGCCTCCTGTGAACCCGCCGATATTTCTCAGCAGGATCAGCGCAAGCAGGCAGAACAGACCGATACCCGCGGCTACCAGGATCTGAAGCCGGGCCTCGGCATCCTGGTCCGGCAGAAGGCTGCAGTCCATATCATCGTCAGATACCAGCTCCGGGGCAGACCTTTTGGCCTCCTGATCAGCCTCCGGGGATTCTGTCCACGGCGGCTCCCCTTCC
>URUZ01000388.1 GCA_900551225.1 uncultured Clostridium sp. | reverse complement strand
GCAAATCATCAGGGCCTTAGAGACACGCTCTCCGTAACCAGGAGCCGGCCCCTCCGCTGTCCTCCCCACCCCAACCTTCTTCTTTTCGCGGCCAACACCCCAGCCAACGTCCGCGTACCCTTCCACCCCTAAATCCCAAAATTCAGAAAGAACCACTCAGTATATTCAATTCTCCCGCCTCCTCCTCACCAACAGCCATATAATCACAAACCCCGTAATCAACAGCATCACCTGAAGCACAATCACTATACCGACCCCAGCCAGCACAAGGATCATTTCCCTATGAAGCGTTGTATCAGTCACACTGGTGGCGGGAACTGTGGTTTCCTCCGCGGGTTCCAGTCCCAGACGGGCGCGGATATCCCGGTTCAGCTGGGGGATGGCGTCCAATGTGAATACATCGCCCGCCCCGCATTTTTTCATCATGGCCCGGTAGGGATAATCATTACCCAGAGCTGAGATGGACATGTAGCGGTCCACGGCCTGGTCCCAGCTGTCACCGGATTCCAGCCACAGGTTCAGAGCCGAGTACGCTGAGGTGCTGTAGCTCACATAGTACATGGGGCTGTGGAATATATGAGGAATGTCCTGCCATTCATAGCACTCGTTTCCGTCATAGTTGTAGTACCAGTCGTCATATTGTTCCGAAACTTCCTTAAACAGCTGGTTGATCTCCTCCAGACTCATATCCGGGTCCTCATAGACAGCTGTCTCAAACTCATCGATCATGGCCCCCATGACAATGGAATCCAGCATATCGCTGACCACATTGTTCTCCATGGCCGGAGCCGCTTCCCCGAACAGCTCCTCCCCGTACTTCAGGAACAGAACCTGAAGCCCCTGGGAATGCACTTCGCTGACATCAATATAGCTGTTGGAGAACATGCTGGGAGCAGCGTCATGGTAAATGGCTGAAAAGTGGCCGAACTCATGGATCACACTGCTGTAATCATAGTAGCTTCCATCCCTGGTTACGAACATGAAACCGTCCCCGTACATGGGCAGATTAGTGGTAAAGCTGCCGCTGCGGTTCTGAGCCTGGGCGGGTGTGGCGATGTCATAGAGCGAGTGGCTGCGCATATAAGAAAATGCTTCCCCCATCTCCGGATCGATCTGATCCATGTGGGGCTCCAGCCTGTCCAGAATCTGCTCCGTCGGCTCCACCTCCAGGTCAAACAGCGGATCATAGTCCACAGGCGCATACCAGCACGCTAAAAACAGGGCCGGGATCACTGACTTGATATCCCCTCTGACCCGCTCCATGTCAGCCGGAGAGAAATCCCTGCCGTATCTCACCTCATAGGAATAATCCGCATAGCTGTCATACCCGTTCAGCTGGGCAATCTCTGTGCGCACCTTAACCAGCCGGCAAAAGATCTCCCCCACCGTCTGGTTCTTCTGACGGTCAAGTGCTGCTTTAACCTTGTAGTATTCACCGGAGGATGATTCCATCTCCTCCGCCAGGCGGGCGTAGGTCCACTCCTCCCCCTCCACACTGGCCCGGTACTCCGCTGCGCCGGCCTCGTCATACTGCTGGACCAGCTCCTGTTCCTGCTGCTCCAGCTCCAGCTCCCTGGCAGGCATTTCCTCATAAAACCCAAGCATCCTGGCGTTCTCACGGCCCAACTCCTCCTCCAGAACCGAGGCATATTGGGTCTTTAGAGCACGTTTCAGGCCCATGGCCAGCTTGTCAATGGCCTCTGTATACAGATCCGCCATATAGTCCAGTTCGGCGGAGGCTGCCCGGCTGTTCATATCCTTGCTGTATTCTATGTCCGCCAGGCTGTACATGGTGACCATGCGCTCCTCCTCGGACATCAGGCGGTGATACAGTTCTTTGACTTCCGCCTCCTGGCCCGAGGTCCCTGCGGCCTGCTCCAGCTGTTCCAGCAGGGCTTCCAGATCCTGGATATCATAGCGCTCATACACCATGCGGCTGTAATCAACACCCGCATGTTCCTTCTCAGGATACCACTTATCCTGCTGTGCCTGTCCGCTCTGGGCTCCAAATGCCGCGGCCGCCGGGCAGGCTGATATCACAAACGCCATTGTGAATGCCGCGGCACATTTCACGCTTCTTTTCCACAGTCTTTTCATATCCTGCCTCCTCCGGAGCGCTCATATGTGTTAGAGTGTGTCTTAAAATTGCTTTCCGTCAGCTGTGCGTCACACTTGGGAATGAATTTTAAGACACGCTCTAGATGTATTAAAGGTACTTACGGGCAACACTCCAAAACCACAGGCTTCCATCAGGGTTAAAGGTGTATGCCACATACGGGCAGTCCAATTCATCCTTCTCGGTTTCTGAAACAATTACAATATATACGCCATCATAATTACGACATAATGGCATGATTTGATAGTCTTTCTGGAAAAATTCCCCATTTTTGTCATATACGGCAAAGAATCCCGGAACGCCCACCGCTTCGTAGCGGATCTGGCTTACATCAAAATCTCCGGCTATTTTCTTTAATTCCGCCTGCAGCTCCGGCGCCATATCTCCATTTACAGAAAATGCAAATACATTGTAGGTAAATGAGCCATTGGCCGCCTGCCTTATAAGCACTGCGTCCGCCACACCCTTCTTTACTGCAGACATCCAGGTTTCCTGGGCATCCTTTCGCTTACCTTTGCTGAAAAATCCCGGAAATACTTTTTTGTAAAATTCTGGACCCTCAAGCTGCTGCATCAACATTTCTCTGTTGTCCATATTCAATCTCCTCATCGTTTTACTCAAATTTTACCATAATCCGGCTGTTACGTCCATCCAATTATTCCCACCTCCTGACGGCATGTACAGGCGGCAAAACGGCATAGCCAAAGCTGACTATGCCGTCCGGGGAAACAATATTGTTTTATGTACAATGATTCTGCTGCCACGTGCTCTCCCCGCTGTGTTCTGAGGGTGGAAATGTATAATGGTAGCTGCGCCGCAGCACTCCGATTTCTTCCAGGGTACTCATCATGCGGTACACTGTGGCAAGGCCGATGGCGGGGTCCCGCTTGGAAGCTTCATAATAGACTTCTTTGCAGTTGGTCCAGCCGCCTTCCAGAATCACATCGATCAGAATCTTTCTCTGCTCGGTAATCCTCTTACCGCTCTTTTGAAGTTCTCCTACAATCTGCTCCCTCTCCCACATACGTTTTTCCTCCTTAGGCAAAGTAACGATCAGGCCTGGGCTTTCGCATCCACCCGCAGTGTAGAACTCTCCCTGTAGGGGCGCACCATCAGGTAGATGAAGAGTGCCACCAGGATCAGGGCCACAATTGCGCCGATTCCGAATACTCCGGTTGTAAACCAGGTACCCAGCTGGTAAATGCACAGTGACACAGTATATGCCAGCAATGTCTGATATCCGATTGCAAACCAGGTCCATCTTGCGTTGTTCATCTCACGCTTGATGGCGCCGATGGCCGCAAAACAGGGGGCGCACAGCAGGTTGAACACCAGGAAGGAGTAGGCGCTGACTGCGGTGAAGCTGGCTGCCAGGGTTCCCCATATCTCTGCTCCGTCCTCTGCAACTTCAGCAAAGCCGAAGAGAATACCAAAGGTACCAACTACATTTTCCTTGGCTACAAGGCCTGTGATGGCTGCCACCGCCGACTGCCAGTTGCCCCAGCCAAGGGGTGTAAACAGCCAGGCCACAGCTCCGCCGATATTGGCCAGGAAGCCCTGGGACAGATCTTCCACCATACCGAACTGTCCGTCCACGATGCCGAAGCTGGAGGTAAACCAGATGAAGATGGTGGACAACAGGATCACTGTACCGGCCTTTTTGATGAAGGACCAGCCTCTCTCCCACATGCTTCTGAGCACATTGGAGACAGTGGGCCAGTGGTATGCGGGCAGCTCCATAACAAAGGGCGCCGGATCTCCCGCGAACATTTTAGTCTTTTTTAAAATGATTCCTGAGCAAATGATGGCCGCGATTCCCACAAAGTAGGCGCTGGGTGCAACCCAGGAAGCTCCGCCGAACAAAGCGCCCGCAAAGAGGGCGATAATGGGCAGCTTGGCGCCGCAGGGGATGAAAGTGGTGGTCATGATGGTCATCTTGCGGTCCCTGTCATTTTCAATGGTACGGCTGGCCATGATTCCCGGCACGCCGCAGCCGGTTCCGATCAGCATAGGGATAAAGGATTTGCCGGACAGTCCGAACTTGCGGAAAATACGGTCCATGATAAATGCAACTCTGGCCATGTACCCGCAGGACTCCAGGAATGCCAGGAAGATAAACAGCACCAGCATCTGGGGAACAAAGCCCAGCACTGCGCCCACGCCTGCCACAATACCGTCCAGAATCAGGCTGGACAGCCACTCTGCGGTGCCCACGGCTTCCAGGAATCCGCCGATTAACACAGGAATTCCGGGTACTTCCATTCCAAACAGGCTCCATCCGTCCCCGAACAGACCGTCATTGGCCCAGTCCGTGGCCCAGGTGCCCACAGTGGATACGGACACATAGTACACCAGCCACATCACCGCCGCGAAGATGGGAAGGGCCAGCCAGCGGTTGGTCACCACATGGTCAATCTTATCGGACATGCTCAGCTTCTGATGATTTTTCCTGGCATAGCTGTCCTTGATGATGGAGGAAATGTATGTATAGCGCTCATTGGTGATGATGCTCTCGGAATCATCGTCCATGGCGTCCTCTGTGCGTTTGATAATGTGCTCCACACCAGGTACATTCTTAAGCCTGGCCGCGATCTTATCGTCCCGCTCAAAGAGTTTGATCGCGTAGAAACGTCTCTGATCCTGGGCAACACTGGAATCCAGGCAGTCCTCGATCTCATTTAAGGCTGCTTCCACATCCTGTCCGAACTGGTGAACCGGCGCGTTCTGTCTGCCGGACCGGGCCGCTTCCACCGCCTTGTTGGCAGCGTCAATGGTTCCCGTCCCCTTCAGGGCGGAGATCTCCACCACCGGGCAGCCCAGGTCGCGGCTCAGCGCCTTGATATCGATCTTGTCACCGTTCTTAGCCACCACGTCCATCATATTGATGGCCATGACAACCGGAATTCCCAGCTCCATCAGCTGGGTGGACAGATACAGGTTCCGCTCCAGGTTGGTGCCGTCCACAATGTTTAAGATGGCGTCGGGGCGGTCTGTAATCAGATAGTTTCTTGCGACTACCTCCTCCAGGGTATAGGGAGACAGGGAGTAAATGCCCGGCAAGTCCATGATAATTACTTCTTTATTGCCTTTCAGCCTGCCCTCTTTTTTCTCAACCGTTACACCAGGCCAGTTTCCAACAAATTGGTTGGAACCGGTTAATGCATTAAATAATGTGGTTTTTCCGCTATTGGGATTGCCTGCCAATGCGATTTTAGTTGCCATTTTTCATATCCTCCTTGTTACAAGCATTTAGCGCCTGTGTTTTAGGCACTTACGTGCGATACATGTCACTGGCACTTAGTGAGGTATTTCACGAACTTAGTGCAGTAGCTCTTTCACTTCCGGTATGTCACAGGCTGATTAGGTATCACTAACCCATGGCGTTTAAATAAAGAATGGGGAAATTCCGCATTCTTTACTGTACCTCAATCATTTCTGCATCCGCTTTGCGCAGGGAAAGTTCATATCCCCTGACATTTACTTCCAGCGGATCGCCAAGGGGCGCTACCTTCCGCACAAATACCTCTGTGCCCTTGGTAATTCCCATGTCCATGATGCGGCGTTTTACCGCGCCCTCACCGTGAAGCTTAACAACTGCTGCTGTCTCGCCACATTTTATGTCCTTTAATGTCTGCATCTGGTGTTCTCCTTCCCTTTTCATACCCTTAATACTATATCATTATTTTATTTGCCATTTCCTTACTGATCGCCACGCGGGATTCCTTAACGTTGACAATCACATTGCCGTTGTTCATAGAGATCACCTTTACATCTGCGCCTGTCACAAAACCCAAGTTTTCCAGATGGCGGCGAACCTCATCTCTTCCACCCACGCGCCGGATTGACGCAACTTCGCCTTCTTTCACCATTGTCAGAGGCATCATTAATCACTCC
>URUZ01000387.1 GCA_900551225.1 uncultured Clostridium sp. | reverse complement strand
GGTTATGGGAACCAGGTGCGGGGACGTGGACGCCGGGGCTCTGGAATTCCTGTCCAAGAAGGAGAATCTGGATTTCCAGCAGATCCTTCAGATATTAAACCAGGAATCCGGGGTGCTGGGCATCTCCAACAACCTGTCCAGCGATTTCAGGGAGCTGAAGGACGCGGAGGTCAAGTACAATGACATGGCCACCCTGGCCCGGGAGATATTCTGTTACCGGGTGGCAAAGTATATCGGCAGCTACGCCGCGGCCATGAACGGGGTGGATAACATTGTGTTCACAGCCGGGGTTGGGGAGAATGATTCGGATATCCGGTCGCAGATCTGTGATTATCTGGGATTTCTGGGCATTGCCATAGATGAGGTGAAGAACCGGGAACTGTCGGACGAGGTGCGGATATCCGACGGCGCATCCAGGATCAATGTGCTGGTGATCAAGACCAACGAGGAGCTGGAGATCGCCAGGGAGGCTGCCGCAGTGGCCGGTCAGATCAGAGCCGGCCAGAACAGCCACGGGGAGTCCACAGGCAGCCAGAACAGCCCAGGGGAGTCCACAGCCGGCTGATCACCGCAGCAGGCGCATCTTCTTGCCTGTGGATTCGATCAGCTGCTCGTCCTTCATCCTGCGGATCTCCCGCATCATGGCGCTGCGGTCCACGGCCAGGTAGTCGGCCAGCTCCGACAGGGTAAGGGGCAGGGGGAAGGCAGCTGTGCCGCGGCGTCCGGCACAGCACTCGAAGAAGGCCGTCAGCTTGTGGCGGAGGGTGTGCTGGCTCAGGATCATGGAGTGCTGGGAGGCGTGGCGGGCAGTGGCTGCGGCCAGGGCGAAAGACATATGGGCTGCTGCGGGCAGCTGTTCCAAGACCTGCAGGATGGCGGAGTGGTCGGCGAAGGCTGCCATGCATCTGGACCGGGCCAGTATATAATAGGAGTTCCCGATAGAGTCCGGCAGCACAGGGCTGCCGAACAGCCGGACGCCCTCATAGTAGTCCAGGATACGCCGCTGGCTGTCCTTGTTGATGATAGCCAGATAGGCTGTCCCGGACAGGAGGATTCCGGCCGCGTTCTGCTGGTTCACCGGCTTCACTATAAAATCATTCTTCTCAATCACTGCTGCTGTGGGTGTGAAATACTCCTGCAGCGTCTTTGTTTCAGCGGCGGAAAGCCCTGAAAATGCTGTAAAATCGTCCATTATCCATCACTCCATCATGTGTTTGTAAAAACCAAAATACTATATTTAGTATTATATTTCAAAATTGTTGCACAAGCAACAGTTTTTATTTGGGTTCTGTTATATAATATGATCCGCAAGCAAATGGATAGAAGGAGTGTATCAAGAATGAAGATCATTAAAAGAAACGGTGCGGAAGAAGATTTTGATATAAATAAAATTGTGGTGGCCGTTACCAAGGCAAATGCCTCTATGAAGAAAAGTGAACTGAGTGGGGAGCAGATCAGGGAAATTGCAGACTATGTGGAGTACAAGTGCAATAAACTGAAGCGCGCCATATCCGTGGAGGAAGTCCAGGACCTGGTGGAGAACCAGATCATGGCTACCGGAGCATTTGACCTGGCAAAGGACTATGTGAGATACCGCTACCAGCGCTCCCTGATCAGAAAGTCCAACACCACAGACAACCGGATTCTTTCATTGATCGAATGCAACAACGAAGATGTAAAACAGGAAAATTCCAATAAAAACCCCACTGTCAACAGCGTACAGAGGGACTATATGGCAGGAGAGGTGAGCAAGGATATCACCAAGCGCCTATTGCTGCCCCAGGATATTGTGGATGCGGACCGGGAGGGAATCATCCATTTCCATGATTCCGATTATTTTGCCCAGCACATGCACAACTGCGATCTGGTGAACCTGGAGGACATGCTGCAGAACGGCACCGTGATCAGCGAGACTCGCATCGAGAAGCCCCACAGCTTCTCCACAGCCTGCAACATCGCAACCCAGATCATTGCCCAGGTGGCCAGCAACCAGTACGGCGGACAGAGCATCAGCCTGGCCCATCTGGCTCCCTTTGTCCAGGTATCCAGGAAGAAGATCCACGCGGAGGTGCTGGAGGAGGTAAAGGTCTTTGGCTGCGCGCCCTCCGACGAGGAGATTGCCGAGGTGGTGGAGAAACGCCTGCGCCAGGAGGTTATAAAGGGTGTTCAGACCATCCAGTACCAGGTGATCACCCTGATGACCACCAATGGACAGGCCCCCTTCCTCACTGTGTTCATGTACTTAAACGAGGCCAAGAACCAGGTGGAGAAGAGAGATCTGGCCATGATCATCGAGGAGACCTTAAAGCAGCGTCACAAGGGCGTGAAGAATGAGGCCGGCGTCTGGATCACCCCTGCATTTCCAAAGCTGATCTATGTGTTGGAGGAGGACAATGTGGAGCCGGGCACAGAGTATTACTACCTGACCGAGCTGGCAGCCAGATGCACGGCCAAGCGCCTGGTGCCGGACTACATTTCCGAGAAGAAAATGATGGAGTTAAAGGAAGGCAACTGCTTCCCCGTCATGGGCTGCCGCAGCGCTTTAAGTCCATGGAAGGATGAGAACGGCAATTATCAGTTCTATGGCCGGTTCAACCAAGGCGTAGTGACTATCAATCTGGTGGATGTAGCCCTTTCCTCAGGGCGGGATATGGACGCTTTCTGGAAGATATTCGACGAGCGCCTGGATCTCTGCTACCGGGGCCTGATGTGCCGCCACGAGCGCCTGAAGGGCACCTTGTCCGATGCCGCTCCCATCTTATGGCAGAACGGAGCTTTGGCCAGGTTGAAAAAGGGAGAGACCATTGACCGCCTGCTGTATGGAGGCTATTCCACCATCTCTCTGGGATATGCAGGCCTGTACGAGTGCGTGAAGTACATGACCGGCAAGTCCCACACCGACCCGGAGGCCACCGGCTTTGCCCTGGATGTGATGAAGTACATGAATGAAGCCTGCAACCGCTGGAAAGAGGAGACCAACATTGGATTCAGCCCCTATGGCTCCCCCATTGAGAGCACCACGTACAAGTTCGCTAAATGCCTTCAGAAGCGTTTTGGCATCATCGAGGGCGTGACGGACAGAAGCTATATTACCAACAGCTACCATGTCAATGTATCTGAGGACATCGATGCATTTTCCAAGCTGAAATTCGAGTCCCAGTTCCAGGCATTGTCCACCGGCGGAGCCATCAGTTATGTGGAGGTTCCCAACATGCTGCAGAATATTCCCGCGGTGCTTCAGCTGATGCGCTACATCTACGACAATATCATGTATGCAGAGCTGAACACCAAGAGCGATTTCTGCCAGGAATGCGGCTTTGACGGGGAGATCCAGATCGTCACCGACGAGAGCGGCAAACTGGTGTGGGAATGTCCCAAATGCGGAAACAGGGATGAGAATAAGCTGAACGTGGCCCGCAGGACCTGCGGCTACATCGGAACGCAGTTCTGGAACCAGGGAAGAACCCAGGAGATTAAGGAAAGGGTGCTGCATCTGTAATGAAATACGCTAATATTAAATACTGTGACATTGCAAACGGCCTGGGCGTGCGCACCAGTTTGTTTGTATCCGGCTGCACCCACAGGTGTGACGGATGTTTTAATGAGGAAGCCTGGGATTTTAATTATGGCGAGGAGTTCACAGATGAGGTGATAGAGACCATTCTGGAATCCTGCGCCCCCAGCCATATAAACGGCCTGACCCTGCTGGGCGGCGAGCCTATGGAGCTGAACAACCAGCGGGGGCTGCTGCCCCTGGTGAAGCGGTTTAAGGAGCGTTTCCCGGATAAGGATATCTGGTGTTACACAGGATTTACCTATGAGAAGGATATTCTGGATGCTCAGGGCAGGGCCCACTGTGAGGTGACGGATGAGCTGCTGTCCGGCATTGATATTCTGGTGGATGGGAGATTCGACCAGGATCAGTATGATATCAGCCTGGCCTTCCGCGGAAGCGCGAACCAGCGGGTACTGCAGATTCACAGAGACGGGTGCCCGGAGCTGTTTTCTGTTAAATAGGTTTTGAATAGCCCGGATTGCTGATATGCAGGCAATCCGGCTGCTGTGTTTTAGTATCTCTTAAACCTGGCCCCGGCGAAGATCCGCCGGGGCCAGCATGATTATTTCTCCGTATGGGGCAGTCTGCCTCTCAGGAACCGCTTCTTCAGCTCTCTCAGACTGAATGGAATCAGGGGATAGATATAGCTCTTGCCTGCAATGGTCCGGTTGAACACAACGGCGCAGATGGACACCGCCACACCGATTACAAAGCCCCATATATTAAACAGGGAAGTGAGGACCAGAATCAGGATTCGCATGAATTTCATGGCGTAGCCCAATTCAAAGCTGGCCTGGGAATAGTTGGCGATGGTTACAAAGGCCATGTAAAGCATAGTCTCACTGTTGAACCAGCCCGATTTCACGGCGTACTCGCCCAGCACGATACCTGCGATTACACTGAGGGGGGTGGTCAGCATGCTGGGGGTGTTCACAGCAGCCAGGCGCAGGCCGTCAATGGCAAATTCCAAGATCAAAAGCTGCCAGATCAGCGGCACATTCAGCGGGTCCGACAGGCGGATGAAGGCCAGCCAGGAGGGAATCAGGTCCGGGTTCTGCATAAACAGCAGCCAGGTGGGAGTCAGCAGCAGGGACAGAAGGGAGATTGTCATTCTGGACAGCCGCAGGTAGGTGCCGGTGATGGGAGGGAAGTAGTAGTCATCCGCCTCCTCTATAATGTCAAACACAGAGGAAGGGAGGATCATGGCTGAGGGAGAGTTATCCACCAGGATGATAATATTACCTTCCAGAATCGAGGCGGCCGCAGTGTCCGGGCGCTCGGAGAATTTAAATTTGGGAAACGGGTTGAACCATTTGTGGGGATAAATGCATTCTGCCAGGCTCTCCTGGTTCATGGTCAGCGCATCCACCTTCAGGTTGGTGATCCGTTGTTTGATGGTATGCAGCAGCTGCTGGTCCACCCGGCCCTGCATATAGCAGATGGCAATATCCGTGTGGGAGCTTTCGCCGGTATTCATAATTTCCATGGTCAGCTTGGGATCGCGGATGCGGCGGCGGATCAGGGCGGTATTGAAGACCAGCGTCTCCACGAATCCGTCCCTGGAGCCCCGCAGAACCTTGTCCTTCTCCGGCTCACTGACGCCGCGGGAGGGATAGGTGCGGCAGTCAATGGTCAGACAGGTATCATATCCGTCGATGAACAGGCAGGACACGCCGGACAGCAGCTGAATAATCATGTCATCATCTTTTTTCAGCAGGCCGATCTCTCCGTAAGGCAGATAATGCTTAGAGAAACCATGAGCGTCCTCAGGCATGTCCTCAGGCTTAATGGTTGAAAACGCCTGGAGAATTTTCAACAGGGAATCGTCTTTTGTAAAACCATCTATAAAATAAAGACATGCTTCCCGGCCACCGATGTGGATGATCCGGTAGACCACGTCGAAATTGTCCTGCACATTCAGTTTCTTATGGAGATAACTGATATTATCTTTCAATTCCTTAGAGAATTCCATGAAATTCTGCCTCCTTTAAAAGCGCGCTGAAAAAAATAAGTCTAAAAAGAGTATGCGCATCTGTTCTTAAAATATTCAAAAATACAAATGTATTCAACACACGCACATTAATGGGAAATTAATATAAAAATAACGATAAAAACAGTAACACTTCACTAATATGCACAAAAAATATTGACAAACCTGCGTCGCAGTGCTATAGTGTCCATGTAAGAAGCACAAGGGAGTGCCTTACAATATTTAGTTTGGTATGGGGATGCCAGATAAACTAATAGTGTGACGGTTTAAGATCGTGAATAGAAGCTGCTTTCTGTGGGGGATAGGCAGCTTCTAAATTTTGCGCCTCTTCTATGAAGTATGGCGCAAAAGATAAGGAGTAATCCGCGCTGTGTTTGTACATAAGCGGATTACTCCTTATTTTTCATTCCAACAATCTATTGACATATTTCCTACAGGAATAGTATGATATACTATGAACATATTAAATCCAAAAAAGGAAGTGACCCTCATGCTAG
>URUZ01000386.1 GCA_900551225.1 uncultured Clostridium sp. | reverse complement strand
CGGGGGCCGGATCACGAAGCCCGGGGGCCGGATCACGAAGCCCGGGGGCCGGATCACGAAGCCCGGGGGCCGGATCATACACATATTCCACATGCTCTGTCAGTTTGCTCCTCATATTATGGGTGTGGACCCAGGCGCCGGGCTCAATGTCCCGGATCGCGCCGCCGATGGAACAGCCGTACTTCACCACATCCTGTCCCTTTTTGATGGGAACCAGGGCGATCTTGTGTCCCTGGGCCACCGCCTCCTGCGCGGTCACGGTTCTGCCGTCCCCATATTCTGCGGTCTCCCCCGCTGCAACAGGTCTCAGGGCCACTGCCACCGTATCTTCCCTTCGGATCTGCAATAACTTTCTCATGCTCATCCCTTTTCTTTCATCGCGTGGACTTCCTCATAATTCATGCACCATGAGGGCTTTTTGCCGCTTAATACCTCCACAATACCCTGGCAGCCCTGATAGCTCATGCGGCTCATGGCCTCCACCGTCAGCGCCGCGCAGTGAGGTGACAGCACCACATTGTCAAGGGTCAGCAGCGGATTGTCCTTCTCCACCGGCTCCTGGGAGAATACGTCCAGGGCAGCCCCGGCGATTCTGCGGTTCTTCAGCGCCTCATACAGGTCCGCCTCATTGACATTGGAGCCTCTGGAGAAGTTCAGCAGGCAGGCGCTGCTCTTCATCATTTCCAGCCGTTCCCTGTTGACAAAGTTGTCATTTTCCGGGGAAGCGTTCAGGTGCAGGCTGATATAATCCGCCTCCCGGAAGATCTCGTTTACATCCTCCACTAGCTGAACATACTCCGGCACATCCTCTTTTCCGATATAGGGGTCATACCCCAGAATCTTCATATCGAACCCATTGTACGCCTTTTTTGCAAGTCTTCTGCCGATATTCCCAAGGCCCACGATGCCCAGGACCCTGCCGCCGATATCGTGGCTTTCATAGGACAGCGGCGCGTCAAAATCAGCCTTTCTGGCCGCTTTTTCCAGGGGCAGCATATTCTTGGCCATGGCCAGAATGGCACCCAGCGTATGCTCGGCAACGGAGTCCATATTGGCCAGAGGGGTGCGCACCACATAGAGGCCCAGCCTGGTAGCCGTGGCGACATCCACCACATTGTCCACGCCCACTCCGTGTTTGGACACCACCTGAAGCTTCTTGCCCTCTTTTAAAATATCCTCGGAGAAGAAAAATGTTTTCGAAAAGCACCCATCACAGTCCCGGATCAGCTCCTTCATCAGCTCCGGATCTTCCCTGGGAGCGATCACCACTTCACAGCCATTCTCCTTTAGAAGCTCTTTGCCTGATTCTGATACATCCTGCGCCAGCAATACTTTAAATCCCATGTCTGTTTCCTCCATTTTTTCTATTTATGATCCGCCCAGATAGGCTTTCTTGACTTCCTCGTTCTGCAGCAGGTTGGTGCAGGTGTCCTCCATAATGATCTCTCCGGTCTGCATCACATACCCCCTGTCCGCTGTATTTAACGCAATCTTGGAGTTCTGTTCCACAAAAAGGATGGTGGTCCCCTCCTCCCGGATCTTTAAGATGGCCTCGAAGATCTCCTTGATCACAATGGGAGCCAGGCCCAGAGAGGGTTCATCCAGGAGCATCAGCTCCGTCTTTCCTATCATGGCCCTGCCGATGGCCAGCATCTGCTGTTCGCCGCCGGAAAGGGTTCCGCCCATCTGCTCCCTGCGCTCCTCCAGCCGCGGGAACAGGCTGTATACATGCTTCAGATCCTGCTGAATCCCCGCTTTATCCCTTCTGGTGTAAGCGCCCATCATCAGGTTCTCATATACCGACAGTTTGGAGAATATATGCCGCCCCTCCAGCACCTGTGACAGACCCATTCTCAGGATCTTGTTACCGTGTATCTTCTGAATGGGCGTGCCCTTGTAGATGATCTCCCCCCGCACGCCGGCAGCGGGTGTCAGCCCGGATATGGACTGCAGGGTGGTGGTCTTGCCTGCGCCGTTTGCTCCGATCAGCGTCACAATCTCCCCTTTATCCACCTTCAGGTTGACGCCCTTCACCACATGGATATTTCCGTAATAATAATGAAAGTCTTTTACTTCCAGCAATGCTCCCATCCTATTCGTCACCTCCCAAATATGCCTTGATTACTTCCGGGTTGGCCTGAATCTCAGAGGTGGTCCCTTCTGCAAGCAGCTTCCCGTAGTTCAGCACGTACAGGTAGTCCGCCACACCCATCATCAGCTTCATGTCATGCTCTATAATCAGAATGGACACGTCCCGGTCTATAATCCGGTACAGAAGCTCGTTCAGCTCTTCCTTTTCCCTGGAGTTCATACCGGCGGCAGGTTCATCCAGCAGGATCAGCTTGGGATCGCTGGCCAGGCCCCGGACGATCTCCAGATGCCTCTGCTGGCCATAGGACAGGGAACCGGCCTCCTCAAAGGCGCGCTCCTTCAGCCCCACAAAGTCCAGCAGCTCATACGCCTTCTCATAGCACGCCCGCTCCTCACTGCGCTCTGCCCTGGTCTTGAAGGCCGAGGCGAAGAACCCCTGCTTCATGTGCGGGTGCATACCCACCATAACATTTTCAACCACGCTCATTTTCTTGAACAGATTGATGACCTGATAGGTCCTGGACATCCCCAGCTGGTTGATCTGGTAGGGCTGCAGACCGTCGATCCGTTTGCCGCAGAACGTGATGGTTCCGCTCGTGGGCTTATATACACCGCTGATGGAATTAAAAAATGTGGTCTTTCCCGCGCCGTTGGGACCGATCAGACCGGTTATCTTCTTTTCCCGGACCAGCATTGAAACATCGTTATTTGCAATCAATCCGCCGAACTTCAAGGTAAGATGATCAACCTGCAACATTAGCCTTCTCCCCCTTCTTTGATTTAAACTTTGCCCATACCTGTTTGACCAGGCCGTACAGACCGCCCGGGAAGGCCAGGATAACCGTCAGCAGCAGAATGCCGTAGATCAGCAGCTGATACCGCTCCGCCGACCGCAGGATCTCATTGAGGAACTGGACGGTGAACACACCGGTTACAGTCCCGCCCACAGAGGCGCTTCCTCCAAAGAGCAGCATGGTCAGGAACATAACCGACTGTTTGTTGGTAAATGTATCCGGGCTGATGAAACGCACCAGATGGGCGTACAGCCCCCCTGCGAAGGCAGTGTAAAAGGCACTGGTGGCAAAGGCCATGACCTTGTACTTGCGCACATTGATGCCCATTCCGTTGGCAGCGTGGGAGTTCTCGCGGATGGCAATAAAGGCCCTTCCCACCCTGGAGTTGACCAGGTTGACCTTGATCAGGATAAACACCACCATACAGATCATGGAGAAGAAATAGTATTTTGTGTAGCTGTTCAGCTTAAAGCCGAACAGGGAGATGGTATCCGTAAATTTGCCCGTAAAATTGCCCGTGATATTCCCCGGTGACTGCGCAACCAGCTGGTAGATCACCTCGCCGAATGCGATGGTTGCCAGGGACAGGAAATGGAATACCAGCTTGGAGGCCGGATAGGCTAACAGCGCGCCCACCAGTGTGGCGATCACAGTGCCGATGAGGATGGTAAATACCACCGGAAGCTTGGTGAACTGGTGGATCAGCACGGAGCCATATGCCCCGATACAGAAAAATGCAGCATGGCCCATGGATATCTGGCCTGAGTATCCGAACAGGATATCCAGCCCGGAGACTGCGATTATGTACAGGATTGCGAAGTTTGCCAGCAGCACGCCGTAATTCCAGCCAAATACCTTATCAGCTAAAAACGGAAAGACAATCAGGAAAACTCCCAATAGGATATAATACTTTTTAGAAATCGTTTTTTTCATATCTTCCTCCTATCAGTCGGTAATGGCGCGCTCATTGAAGATTCCGGTAGGCTTCACAAACAGGAAGATCAGCAGAATGGAGTACGCGATGATGTCCTTATGGGCCGAAGATACGTATGCGGACAGGAAGGTTTCAATCAGTCCCAGCAGTACGCCGCCCACAATTGCGCCCAGCATATTGCCGAAGCCGCCCATTACGGCACTGCTGAAGCCCTTGCGGCCAATGACCGCTCCCACGGTGGTATAAACTCCGTACACCGGACCGATCAGCATCCCCGCGAAACCTGCGATGCCCGAGGCAATGGCCCAGGACAGCCCTGTGGTCAGGCCCACGTCAATTCCGCAGGCACGGGCCGCCATGGGGTCCATTGTGGCCGCTCTCATGGCTGTTCCGTGGGAAGTCTTGTTCATAAAGAAGTTAAAGAGGATCATAAAAATGACGGAAGCAATAATGCAGAGGGCCGCCTCGGTCTGCACGCTCAGGCTGAGCACCTTGATATTCTTAATGGAAGTAACGGGAGGAAAGTATTTAATATCCGATCCGAACAATACCATGGAACCATTCTGGATAATATATGAAATGGCGATTGTCGCAAGGACCGTATAGATAGGAAGCACATTTTTGGCAACCAGCCGGTGGATCACGCCTTTTTCAATGGCAAATCCAAATACGAACATAATCAGTATGACTAAAAGAAATGAAATAACAAACGGGATTTTCATGACGCCGTAAAATGTATATCCCAGGAACGCGCCGAAGGTCAGCATATCACCCTGCACGAAGCTCATCAGTCCGGATGATTTGTAGATCAGACTGTACCCCAATGCTATAAGGCCGTACACACTGCCGATCACCAGGCCCGAAACAATAATCTGAAACAGCATAGCGGTTGTTTCCCCCTCTCAAATAGTTGTCTTTTTAGGAAAAGGCGAGTTTCCCTAAACCCGCCTTCCCTGTTGTTTGAAGCATATATTTATATGTTTCTATGTAGTCTTAAAGTCCCATGGTCGCTTTCATTGCGGTCCAGTCCTCAGTCTTCAGCCACTCATTTAAGTCGATCTGGACGCCGTTCCAAACGATCCACGGTTTGAAGTTCTCAAGATGCATACCCTCGCCGTCGCCCTGGGTGAAGTCCTGGATTCCGCCCAGAGTCTCGAAATCCTTGATGGTGATCAGTGCGTTCTTAACAGCTTCTCCGTCTGTGCTTCCTGCAATCTCAACCGCTTTTTTGAGAACCATCATAGAGTCATATGCCCTGTATGCGCAGTCATGGTAAGGCATCTCATTGTACTCGTCAAAGTATGCCTGGTTAAAGTCTTTCATCTTGGTGTCCTGGATCTCCTCAACGCTGCCGTAGGTTACATATGGGAACATGAAGCAATAGCCATTACCGGCATCGCCGGCCACCTTGATATTGTCCATGGACAGGGTCTCCTTGTTGAATACAAGCCCTTCATAGCCAAACTGTCTCAGCTGTTTTGCAAATGGAGCCTGGGTCGGAGAGAATGTGGAGGTAAATACAGCCTGCGGTTTGGCATTTAAGATCTTGGCGATCTGGCCGGAGTAGTCGGTGTCGCCCTCTACATAGGTCTCGGATGTGAGCACTTCAATCCCTGCATCCTTACAAGCATTTCTCATATCTTCCGCGCCGGAGGCTGAGGAGTCGTCCTGCCCCTGGAAGATGGCTATTTTGGTGATCCCAAGGCTCTTCATATAATCCGCAAGGGCGGGCATTCCCATACCTGCGTTGGGGCAGGCGCGGAACACATATTCCCAGCCCTGCTTCATCCATGTGGAGCTGAGTCCGGTCCCGATACATGGGATCTTGGCTTCCTCGAAGAACTGCCCGGATGCCAGCACGCAGCTGCTGATCAGGGAGCCGCAGACCAGATCCACTTTATCCATTTCAATCAGCTTGGTTGCGATCTTAACCGCTTCCTCAGGGGAGGCCTGGTCGTCATATACGATCAGTTCAACCGGACGTCCCAATAGCCCGCCCTCTGCGTTGATCTGCTTAACCGCCAGCTGTGCCGCCTTCACCGTGGTGTCCCCTACCAGCGCGTTGGTACCTGTCAGCGGCTGGGGGCAGCCAATTTTAATCACATCGCCGCTGGCAGCAGCCGTATCCTTTGGAGCCTCGGTGCCTGTTGAGGCCTCGCTGCCTGCCGCGCTCTCTGTCTTAGCCTGGGTGTCCTGGGGCGCTGCTGTGGTTGCACCGCCGCCGCATGCTGACAGTAACACCATTGTGG
>URUZ01000385.1 GCA_900551225.1 uncultured Clostridium sp. | reverse complement strand
CTCTTTAAATTAAATTCTCCCTATTATAAGAATCGCCAAATTGAACATCCTCAGCTACCGGCGCCCTTTTCCTCCCATACGCCCGGCTGCGCCAGCGGGCGGTCTACCCCCAGTGGGTGAGAGTCAGTGGATGCGGGCGGATGCATCTTCCCCCGCCCACGTCTCACTACCGCGCCCTCTCCCAACTCCGCTATTGTTATACCCCCCAAAAAATGCTACAATACAAAAGAACGCACCATCCAAAAACAAAACCATACATTTCTCAAATAATCAAATAACAGAAACGGAGGCAGAAACATGGAACAGCTGTACGTATTCGGCACTGGCAATGCCCAGGCAATTCACTGCTACAACACCTGTTTTGCATTGAAAGACGGGGAAGAATACTTCATGGTGGACGCTGGGGGCGGCAACGGCATTTTAAAAATCCTGGACGATATGAAGGTGGACTTAAACCACATTCACCACATTTTCGTCACCCATGAGCACACTGACCACATTCTGGGAATTATCTGGATGATCCGCATGATCGCCACCGGAATGAAGAAAGGAACCTACAAGGGGGATCTGCAGATCTACTGCCACCCGGATCTGGTGGAGACCATCAAGACCCTCTGCCGCCTGACTGTTCAGGGGAAATTCTGTAAAATGATCGGGGAAAGCATTTTCCTGGTGCCTGTGGAGGACGGGGAGACCGTACATATCCTGGACTATGATGTAACATTCTTTGACATCCTGTCCACCAAGGCCAAACAGTTCGGATTCACCACCACGCTAAAGAACGGCAGACGCCTGACCTGCGCAGGTGACGAGCCATACAACCCAGGCTGCCGCCGCTATGTGGAGGGAAGCCAGTGGCTCCTTCACGAGGCCTTCTGCCTCTACGCCGACCGCGACCGCTTCCAGCCCTATGAGAAGCACCACAGCACAGTCAAGGAAGCCTGTGAGCTGGCCGAAAGCCTGAACATCCCCAATCTGATCCTGTGGCACACAGAGGACAAACAGGTGGACAGACGAGGAGAACTTTACACCGCCGAGGGCCGCGATTACTATCACGGCAATCTGCTGGTGCCTGACGACAGGGCAATCATTGAATTATAAAGACATCAGCCGGCCGGGGCGCTCTCCAAGAGGAGAATACCCCCGCCGGCTGTATCTTTATTCCATCGGATTCAATCTACCCCGTCAATCCGTTTCACCCGGATAATCTCGTGGAGCGCTTCCTTGGAAATGTCCGCATTTCCCTCGCAGATCCCCTCATACAGGATCTGATGGCGGTCCTTCATCACTGAAAAGTTGTAGGATGGGTTGTGCAGCCGTTCAAATGCCAGCTTCTTAATATGGCCTCTCACCGTCTTTTGCACCATATAATAAATCTCGTTATAAAGCTGGTTATGTCCCATGCGCACAATCTGCAGGTGGAAATTCAGGTCAGCGGACACCAAGTCTTCCAGCTTCTCCATGCTGCTCAAATCTTCCATATATGCATTCTTTTTATCAAAATAATCATCCAGGCACTGCTTCAGCGCCTCCCTGTCCTCCTCCGTGGCGCTGGAGGCAGCGATGCGGGTGCACTCTACTTCGATCAGGTTGCGCATCTCACGGACATCCTTCTCCTTGTCCGCCTCACTGTAGAACACGTCCACCTCATCAAACACAGGAACCAGGGAAAACTTTCTGACAAAAGACCCTTCCCCCACCTTAGTCTCAATGATGCCCAGCGTGTTCAGCTTCTGCAAAGCCATCCTGACACTCAGGCGGTTTACGCCGAAATCCTCCGCCAGCTCTGTCTCCGACGGAATCTTCTCGCCAATTTTCCATATTCCCTGTACAATATTGTTCTTCAAAACATTGCTTACCTGATCTACAATGGAAATCTTCTGAATCTTTGCCCTGCCAGCAGCCATATCTTCACCTTCTGTTCCTATCAATTTCTTAACATCATTGTAGCCGAGTCCATCTATAATTGCAATGTTTTTTCAAACAATCCCCGCCTGCGTGAACAGTAATACGAGGGCCACTGGTGTGTGACCCTCGCAAAACTGTTATTCTACGGTAATCTTATCGCAGTTGGTCAGTGCCACTTCTGAGAACTCATTTCCCAGTCCGGGCAGCTCAGGAATCTTATATCTTCCGTTAACCGGCTGATAATCATATTTACAAAGCTCAATATTGTGGGGCAGAAGCGCATTTCTGTGATGCTCATGAATAATAAAGTTGGGGATCACGCTCTCCAGGTGAAGGGCCGCGCAGGTGGACAGCGGTCCTGCACACACATGGGCCTGCACGGAAATGTCGTATACATGGGCCATATCACAGATCTTCTTGCCCTCTGTGAGGCCGCCGCAGTTTCCTAAGTCAGGCTGGATTACCTGCACGGACATATCCTCGAAATAGGGGGCGTACTGCCATCTGGAATACACGCGCTCGCCGTGGGCAATGGGCATGTTGATACGGTCCGCAATAAACTTCGCGGTCTTTGGATTGGGAGTATTGGGCTCCTCGAAGTAGAAAATGTTGTACTTCTCCACCGCTCTGGCCAGCTGTACGGCGCCATTGGCATCCGGTGAGGAGTGGTTTTCCATAATGATGTCCACATCAGGCCCAACCGCCTCGCGGACAGCTGCCACACGCTCCTCGATCAGACCTACGTAATACTGCTTCAGGATGCTGGTGGTCTCCGTAACCTTGTCAAACTTGCGGCCATCCTTCTTGTCAAACGTAAAGAAGTCGATCTTCACTGCATCATAGCCCTCGGCGACAGCCTTTTTCGCGTTGGCCGCGTACTCCTGGGTGTCCTTTGCCTCCTCCCAGTGGTCACTCCAGCCGAATTGCAGCTGGCTGGCGTAGCAGCGGATATTGTCCCGTTTCTTGCCGCCCAGCAGCTTGTATACAGGAACATTAAAGAATTTACCCTTGATATCCCACAGCGCAATGTCAATGGCGCTGATGCCGGCAAATACAACCGGTCCGCCGTTCTGCCCCCAGAAGGTGTTCTTGTACAGCTTATCCCAGATCACTTCATTGTCCAGGGGGTCCATGCCGATGATGAGGGGAGCCAGGTCACGGATCATGCCAAATGCCGCCGGCGCCGCGATGCCGTAGGCCAGCGCGGCCTCGCCGTCTCCAAAGATTCCTTCATCAGTATAGATACGGCAGAGAATGGGTCTCCATGATGGATTAGGCGTCCTGACCTGCATAACATCCACTTTAGTAATCTTCATTTTTATCCTCCTTTTGATTCAAAATTGATCCCTTGCGGGAAAGGTTCACATGTCAAAGGCCAAATACGCGGCCCAGCAGAAAATAATATCCCAGAAGCAGCACCGAAAATGTGCAGATCACCGGTACGGTCTTGCGGATCAGCGCCCCCATACTCACCTCAAAATGCTCCGCCACAATGGCAAGGCACACGTGGGTGGGTGAGATCTGCATGGCTGCGTAGGTCATTCCCATCAGCAGCACAAACAGGGGCAGCCCGGCCCCCGGCACCGCCGCAAATGCCAGCGGCATGCACAGCACAATGATGGCCTGGGAGCCGCTGATAATGGTGCCGAAGAAGAAAATCAGTGCAAATACCATAAAACTTGGGATGGGCAGCTTCTCAAATGCCGCCGGCAGCGCGCTGATCACGCCTGTGCTGCTCATAAGATCCTTAAATATCATAATACAGATGGTGCTGGTGAAGATCTTGCTCTCCACCGCGGACAGAAACATGGGTTTCAGCTCCGCAAATGTAAACTTGCTGACAAACACGCTGAGAACAATGGACACTGCCACCGCCGCGTATACTGAAACATGAAAACCGATAATCAGCAGAATGGCCAGCCCAATGCTCCACAGGCTTTTAAACAGGTTCCTGACATCGAACATTTTATCTTTGCCGGGAGGCATCCCCGTATCCTTCGGCACCTTCCTCAGATAGAACAGGTATCCCAGATAAGCCAGCAGAATCACCACGGGTAGCATCCCCAGAATAAATGCGGACACAGTCACCCGCCCCTCTGCCAGGCTAATTGCAATCAGGATAGAGGTGTATGTAGGGAGAAAGCTCTCCGGTATGTGCCGGTAGTAGGAGGTGACAAATGTTTTCTCTTCCTTCGTGAGATAGGCGCCCACGCTTTTCTCCACAATATCTCCGCAGATCACCACCGCCCCCGCCGAGGGCAGCAGTCCGATGAATATAGGCGCCAGGGACGCATTGATCCTCCGGTTGTTAAAAATGCCGTTCAGCGAAAGCTGGGCCAGATTCAGGAGGTCCCGTTTCTCCAGCATCCTCTGGAGAAATGTAATCAGGTAAAACACCAGAAGTATGGAGAGCGTCCCCCAGCTGGTCACGGAATAAGCAGTAATCTTCAGCGCCTCCACTGCCCCGATCCCAAACAACAGGCAGGTGGCCAGGGCCGCCGCCAGTATGCCCTGGTACAGCGGGCGTTTCAGCCACAGCATGGCCACCAGCACGGCAAATATTAAAACCAGTTTAAAAATGTCCATTGGTATTCCTCTATTCCTCCCATATTGTAGAGCTTACATTGATATTGGGGTCCTTTGCCCGCATGATACCCAGGCCGCAGCAGACCACAATAGCCGCAATACTTACAATAGCAATAGCCGGCGTCAGGGCAAAAGCTGAGTTAACCAGAATGGCGCACTGCCCCACCAGCCCCACGGCGCACACAAGGTAGTAAATTCCGTCGGAAACATGCCACTTGGAGCGTTTCCACGCCTCCTTATACTTTTTAGGCAGCTGGAAGTAGGCGTAATAGCACATCAGGTACATACAGGAGTTCAACAGCATGATATTGTTGGTGATGGTCTTAACATTAAAGCCCAGCAGCAGCGGAACCAGACCCAGCAGGTAGTTAAGGGTCATAATCTTCCAGGCAACGCCCCGCTTGTTTTTACTGCCGAAGGACTTGGGAAGCCAGCCGTCATCACAGGACACCATGATGGGCAGGCAGTTGGCGGGCATAGTGGAATTCATGGTAGTCAGCAGGGCCATAATGGGGCCGCCGATGATAAATGCCACAAAGAGGACTTTGGGAAGAGCCACCCGGGCAACCAGTGTCAGCGGCTGGTCCATCACTTCCTCCATGGGCAGCACGCAGGTTCCGGCCGCGGCAACGCCGCAGTACAGGATAATCAGCGTTGGCACGGACAGAATCAAGGCCCACGGAATATCCCGCTTGGGGTTCCTGGCGGCAGAACCGTAGTTCATGGTCATGGAGTATCCGGTTGTGGAATATACGAACAGGAAGCTGGCCGTCCACAGTCCGCCCACGCCGTTGGTCATAAAGTTCTGGTTGGTAATGTCGAACACAGGGTGGTTATAATTCTTCAGTCCAAAGAAGATGAACATCAGCAGGGCGGCAATCAGCACCCAGGTCATATACTTCTGAAGCTTTGCCATCATGTCGATGCCGCACAGGTTGACCACATAGAAAAAGGTAAGGAAGGCAACTCCGCAGATAATGGTGTTCACCTGCGGGAACAGCGACTGGATATACACGCCCAGGGACACGGCAAACAAGGAGATGCCCAAAAGCTTGGTCAGCTGTGCAAATGCGTACATTCCTGCCAGGGTTTTGTTGGTCAGCGCGCCGATCAGCGAGTAATAACCGCCTCCCAGGCGCAGGGTGCCGCAGATAAAAATAAGTGGAAATACCGTGAAAAATCCAAGTACAATGGCCAGCAGATAGGCCAGCCATGCGGAATATCCTGTGGCCGTGATCGCAGGCCCCACCAGCGTAATGACGCCGGCGCCGATAACCTGGCCGATGGACAGGCAATACAGTTCAACTAAGCCCAATGTCCCTTTTGGGACTTCTTTTTTCTCCCCGCTCATACTTCTCCTCCAATACAGTGTATGGCAATTCAACGGTTACTTCATCTCCAGTAAAATGGGGGGCCCCTATTCGTTGGTTCTGCTGCATGCGGTCAACGGTACAAAATGGGAGATCAGAACTGCATCTGCTTTAAACTCGCGCGGTTGAATGCTTAATGTGTAGTTCGTTTGTACGGTTGTTCGCTAGCTGTATTACTATCATATAGATAATTAGAATGTTTGTCAATAGGG
>URUZ01000384.1 GCA_900551225.1 uncultured Clostridium sp. | reverse complement strand
CGCCTCCTTCATCGGGGCCAAATCTCCCACAAAGTGTGACGCACAGCTGACGGAAAGCAATTTTAAGACACGCTCTATAGAATGTCGAAAGATTTTCTCAAAACCCTTCCAAAATATGACAAATATTTCCCTTCTTGGTGCGTATACTTGACAGTGCGCGGTGAGGAGGGATTTTTGTGTTTGTAAAGAAGAAAGATAAAGGGCGCATATGCGATGTGAATTATTATACAGCCAGACGTTTGGGAGATATGGCGGATTCTCTGGGACGGCTGGCCAAAGCATTTGATGACGAGATAGAGAATGGGCGGCAGCTGACCAGGGAAGAGGGGCTTGCGGCCATGCAGACTTCTTCTGCCATGGTGTGCACGGGCTGCAGCAAATGCAATCTGTACGCCGACACGGAGAAGGAGGACAGCTATTACCTGTACTATCTTCTGCGGGCATTTGAACAGAAGGGCCGTCTGGAAAATGAGGACATGCCCCAGCTGTTTCAGACCAGCTGCCGCAGGAAGGACAAGTATCTGGGCCAGCTGAACAGGAATCTGGGCCGGGCCACCATGAACCTGTCTTGGAAGAACCGGTTTATGGAGAGCCGTGATGCGGTGGTGGTGCAGTTTAGGGAAATGTCCATGATCCTGGAGGAATTCTCCCATCAGATGGACCAGGCCAAGGATGTGTCTGAGGATTATGAGATGGAGCTGCGCAGGATCTTCAGGCGGGCGCACATGGTAATCCAGAATATGCTGCTACTGGAGTATGAGAACGGCCAGCGGGAAGCCTACATAACTGTGCGCACCACCAACGGCAGGTGCATGACCACCAGGGAGGCGGCCGGGCTGGTGGGACAGGCCATAGACAAGAGCTTCTGGAGTCCGGCCAAGGACAGCCGGACCATTATCACCAGGCAGTTTGCAACCGTCCGCTTCGTGGAGGACGGCAGCTATCATATGATGTGCGGCGCCTCCCGGATACCCAAGCAGGGGGAGAGCCTGAGCGGCGACAATTATACTTTCTGTGAGAGCCAGGGCAGCCAGGTGGTTATGAGCTTGTCCGACGGCATGGGAAGCGGAGAGCAGGCGGACAGGGAGAGCCGTCAGGTGGTGGAGCTGACCGAACAGCTGCTGGAGACAGGATTCTCTGCCAGGTCTGCCCTGAAGCTGGTGAACACGGTGCTGCTGCTGGCAGGCCGGGAACAGCATCCCGCCACCCTGGACCTGTGCTGCGTGGATCTGCACACCGGTGTGCTGGAATCCATGAAGCTGGGCGCAGTGCCCACGTTCCTCATAGGCGAGGACGGCGTGGAGGTGATGGAATCGGGGGAGGTGCCCATGGGGGTACTGACCGCGGTGGAGCCGGAGCTGATGAGTAAGAAGCTGTGGGACGGCGGGCGGATCATCATGGTCAGCGACGGCGTTCTGGACGCCCTGCCCGGGGACGACAAGGAGCAGGTGATGCGGGAGTACCTGGAGAGCGTGGAGGAGATGCCGCCCCAGGAGCTGGCGGACCAGATCCTGGAATTTTCTTCATCCTTTATACCGGCCGCCCGGGACGATATGACGGTGCTTGTGGCGGGAATCTGGAAGCGCCGTTAGAGGTGTTTGAAAATAGTCGTTGCAAGGAGGAGGAAATCCGGGTATATTAATGTTGAGTGTGTTACTGAGAATGGAGTGAACAGTAACTAAAATAATACGCAGGTGATCATTTTGGACGGTACAGAGCAGAAATTCTTTAAATTCATCGAACAATTTCATATGCTGCAGCCCGGTGACCGGGTGATCGCTGCAGTGTCAGGAGGGGCAGATTCCGTCTGCCTCTTAACGCTGTTATGCGGCCTGGAAAAACGGTGGAATCTGTCTCTTAGGACCGTCCATGTGCATCACGGCCTGCGGGGCGGCGAGGCGGACCGGGACGCGGCCTATGTGGAACGGCTGTGCCGGACCCTTGGAGTGCCCGTGAAGGTGGCCCGCGTGGACGTGCGGCGGTATGCCGGGGAGCAGGGGCTGTCCGAGGAGGAAGCGGGGCGGATTCTGCGGTATGAGGTGCTGGAACGGGAGGCGGAGGCGTGGGAGGCTGAGGCGGAGACAGCGGTGGAGCCGGGGGAGGAAGCGGAGCCTGGAGTGGCGCTGGGGGCGGAAGCGGAGCCTGTCAGGGCGCTGGAGGGATATCTGAATCCGGAGACCGCCCGCCCCGCCCTGCACCGCCCGGTAAAAATCGCAGTGGCTCATCACGGGGACGATCAGGCGGAGACCATTCTCCACAATCTGTGCCGCGGCAGCGGCCTTGCGGGGCTGGGGGGGATGCAGCCTGTGAACGGACGGATTATCCGGCCCCTTCTGGCTATGGGGCGGCAGGATATCTTGAGCTGGCTGGAATCCCGGAATCTGGAATTCTGCGAAGATTCCACCAACCTGTCGGATCACTATACCAGGAACCGCATCCGGGGACAGCTGATCCCACTCATCGAATCCCAGGTCAACGCCGGGGCGGCGGATAATATCCTGCGCATGGGAAGGATCGCAGCCCAGGCGGATGCCTATCTGAGAGATCAGGCGACGGAGTGGATTCAGATCCATGTGACCCGTTTGGGGGAGGCAGGGAACGTGCGGAGGCAGGATGGCCGTCCGCTTCGCATCTTAATTCCCGCAGAACAATTCCAGGCCCAGGCGGACATCCTGCGCTCCTACACCATTTACCTGCTGCTCTGTGAGGCGGCGGGGAGGGCCAGGGACCTGACTGCTGTCCATGTGGACCAGGTGATGGAGCTGTTCGGGAAGCCGGTGGGACGCAGGATCAGCCTGCCTTACAAAATCAGCGCGGTGAGAAGCTATGAGGGCGTGGCCCTGGAACGCGGGAATTTGCAGGAGCAGGGCGCTGTGCAGCCCCAAAGCGGGGAGAAGGACCTGTTCCAGGCCGCCATCACCTGCTTTTCCTATAAAAAAGGTATGGAAATTCCCAAAAACCAGTATACGAAATGGTTCGACTGTGGTAAAATAAAGGGTACGCCCGTGGTCAGAAACCGGGAAACCGGGGACTATATCACGCTGGCAGATGGAAGCAGAAAAACCATCCGGCGCTTTATGATCGATGAAAAAATACCAAAAGAACAGAGGAATCAGATTTCTTTGCTGGCAGATGGGAACCATATAATGTGGATCATCGGATACAGGATTAGTGAATACTATAAGATAGGGCCGGATACGACCCGCGTGCTTCAGGCCAGTCTCCAGGAGGCGGGACCGGAAGAACCGGCGGATAAAAGAAGATGAAAAAGGTAAAGACGGAGGAAAAAGCCATGGCAGATAAGATTCGTGTATTGTTGACAGAAGATGAGGTGGATGCCAAGATTAATGAGATAGCGGCAAAGATCAGCCAGGATTATGCTGGTAAGCAGATCCATCTGATCTGTATATTAAAGGGAGGCGTGTTTTTTACCTGTGAGCTGGCAAAGCGCCTGACAGTTCCCGTATCCATGGACTTTATGTCCGTGTCCAGCTACGGCGCGGGTACAGAGTCCAGCGGTGTTGTAAGGATCGTCAAGGACCTGGATGAACCGCTGGAGGGCAAGGATGTGCTGATTGTGGAGGATATAATTGACTCCGGCCGCACCCTGGCCTACCTGATCGAGGTATTGAAGCAGCGCAGGCCCGGCAGTGTCCATCTGTGCACGCTGCTGGATAAACCGGAGCGCCGGGTGAAGAAGCAGGTGACTGTGGATTACACCTGTTTTACAATTCCGGATGAGTTCGTGGTGGGCTATGGTCTGGATTTTGATCAGAAGTACCGCAATCTGCCCTATATCGGCATTGTGGAGCAGGAATAAAGCCCGGATAGTACCGGGGAAAAATGTAGGGTTAAGGAGGCAATTCGTTGAGACAGCAGTCAACATTTAGAGGATTTGGATTTGTACTCCTGATGGTTATTCTGATCGCGATGGCGGCCATGCTGCCTCACCAGGGAATGGCAGATAAGATCACCTATCAGGAATTTAGCGAGATACTGAAGGATGGGGGAACCCAGGTGGCAGAGATTACCATCCATCAGAATCCACAGGTGCCTACCGGTGAGGTAGTCCTGAACATGCAGGACGGATCTGAGAAGCGTCTGGTGGTATCCGATGTAAACGAGATACGCCAGTCCTTGGGCCAGAGCAGTTTCAGTAATTTCAGCATGATCGACGTGCCCCAGGAGAATGTCCTGGTGACCGTGGCGCTGCCGATCCTGTTGTCCACTGTTGTGGTGGTTATCATTATCATGGTGATGAACCGCGGATCAGGCGCCGGAGGCGCAAATGCCCGGATGATGAATTTTGGGAAGAGCCGCGCGCGCATGAGCCGTGACAACAAGATTAATTTCAGCAATGTAGCCGGCCTGGAAGAAGAGAAGGAAGAGCTGGCAGAGGTGGTGGATTTCTTAAAGAATCCCCAGAAGTACACCAGCGTTGGGGCCAGAATTCCCAAGGGACTGCTGCTCGTAGGCCCTCCCGGAACCGGTAAGACCCTGCTGGCCAAGGCCGTGGCCGGGGAGGCGGGCGTTCCGTTTTTCTCCATCTCCGGTTCCGATTTCGTGGAAATGTTTGTGGGCGTGGGTGCGTCCCGTGTCCGCGACCTGTTCGAGGAGGCCAAGAAGAACTCCCCCTGTATCGTGTTCATTGACGAGATCGATGCCGTGGCCCGCCGCAGAGGCACGGGCATGGGCGGAGGCCATGATGAGCGGGAGCAGACGCTGAACCAGCTGCTGGTTGAGATGGATGGTTTCGGCGTTAACGAGGGAATTATTGTGATGGCTGCCACCAACCGTGTGGATATCCTGGACCCCGCGATCCTGCGTCCGGGCCGTTTCGACCGCAAGGTAGCCGTAGGCCGCCCTGACGTAAAGGGAAGAGAAGCCATCTTGAAGGTACACTCCAAGGAGAAGCCCCTCAGCGAGGACGTGGATCTGCACAGAGTGGCCCAGACCACATCCGGATTTACCGGTGCGGATCTGGAGAACCTGATGAACGAAGCTGCCATTATCTCCGCAAGGGAAGGACGCAGGTTCATCCAGCAGGCGGATATTGACCGCGCTTTTGTTAAGGTGGGAATCGGCGCTGAGAAGCGCAGCAAGATTATCACTGAGAAAGATAAGAAGATTACGGCCTACCACGAGGCCGGCCACGCCATCCTGTTCCATGTGCTGCCGGACGTAGGCCCGGTGCACACGGTGTCCATCATCCCCACCGGCGTCGGCGCCGCGGGCTACACCATGCCCCTGCCTGCCCAGGATGAGATGTTCAACACAAGGGGCAAGATGCTGCAGAATATTATGGTTGACCTGGGCGGACGGATTGCCGAGGAACTGATCTTTGACGACGTCACCACCGGTGCTTCCCAGGACATCAAGCAGGCGACCCAGATCGCCCGCTCCATGGTAACCCAGTACGGAATGTCCGACAAGGTGGGTATGATCCAGTACGGAAGCGATGACGATGAAGTATTTATCGGCCGCGACCTGGCCCATACCAAGAGCTACGGCAATCACATTGCCGACACCATCGACGGTGAGGTGAAGCGGATCATCGACGACTGCTACACCAAGGCGAGAGGAATCATCAAGGACCACGAACTAATCCTTCACTCCTGCGCAGCCCTTCTGATCGAGAAAGAGAAGATCAACCAGAAAGAGTTCGAGGCCCTGTTTTCAGGCACCCAGTACGCTGTGTAAACACCCTGTTCTGCCCGTTTAAGAGGTTTGTTGAGAAAAATTGTGCGTGTTTTAAGATAGGGGCAGCAAAAGCCTTCTGGGGGCTTGTGGATCTTGCATAGATTTATTTTTGGAATTTTTATAAGTTTGTGCACACTTTTTTCCGGGGCTATGCTATTATAATAAACGTAACCCCCCCCCAATACATTATATAGTTTTTGCTACACCCCATAAGAAACGAAATACCTTCTCCTGAAAAACCCGGCCACCCCGCCGGGTTTTTCATTGCTCAAAAAGCTGGAAAATGTGGGCTTTGGCATGGGAATAGAGATAGGAAAAAAGTTCCAATTATATTGGAAACATGGAAAATATCTATGGTCCCTCTTGTATATTGACGTTAATTC
>URUZ01000383.1 GCA_900551225.1 uncultured Clostridium sp. | reverse complement strand
ACATAGGAATTGGTGTATATGCAGGAATATATATTGGTGCGATTCCAGGCCTCTCCGTGACAATGGCAGCCTCGCTGCTGATATCCATGACCTATACCTGGGATGTGGGCGCGGCCCTGGCTGTTATGATGGGCATCTGGGTGGGCGGCGTTTACGGCGGCTCCAGAGCAGCCATTCTGCTGAATATACCGGGGGCTCCGGCAGCGGTTGCCACCACCTTTGACGGCTATCCCCTGGCTCAGAAGGGGGAGGCGGGAAGGGCCATTGCGGTCAGCACCATTGTCTCGGTGTTCGGCGGTATGTTCGGCCTGGGGGTTATGCTGTTTGCGGCGCCCTACATTTCAAAGATGGCCCTGCAGTTCAGCCCCAGAGACTATCTGCTGCTTCTTTTAATGGGCCTTATGCTGGTGGGAAGCCTGGGCGGCAAGTCTGTTTTGAAGGGCGTATTCGCCGCAGCCATGGGCCTTATGCTGGGGGTGGTGGGCACGGATGCCATCACGGGCCTGGGCAGATTTACCTTCGGAAACCCCAGCATGCGCATCGGCCTGAGCTATATTTCCGTGATGATCGGTGTGTTTGGGATTGGGGAAGCCCTGTTCCAGCTGCTGCATCGGGACAGACCGATCGTAAAGCAGAATGTTTCATCGATCCGGCCGCCCAGGTCCGTGCTGTTAAAGATGCTGCCCCTTGGCATCAGAAGCTCAGTGATCGGAACCCTTGTGGGCGCTTTGCCGGGAGCGGGCGGCGACCTGGCGGCCCTGATCGCCTACGACCTTGCCAAGCGTACGGTGAAGAATCCTGAAGTGCCCTTCGGAGAAGGTGCATATGAGGGGATTGTGGCCCCGGAATCAGCCAACAATGCCGCGGTGGGAGGCGCTATCATTCCCATGCTGACCCTTGGCATCCCCGGCGATTCGGTGACCGCGATTATGATCGGCGCCCTATCCATTCACAATATCCGGGTAGGCCCCATGATTATGAGCGAACGGCCCGATCTCTTTTACACCCTGGCCTTTATGCTGTTGATCGCCAACATTTTTCTGTTGATATTCGGCCTCATGGGGATCAAGGTGTTCAGCAAGCTGGTTGAGATTCCCAGGGAAATCCTTATGCCCATTATTATGGTGATCTCTGTGATTGGAAGCTACTCCATCGGCGGCAATGTCATTGATATTGTGTGGACCGTTGCCTTTGGATTGGTTGGTTATTTTATGAAATGTTATGATTATCCGGTGGGTCCGCTGGTTCTTGGATTGATCCTGGGACCGAATCTGGAACTGAATTTCCGCCGGGCAGTCATGAGCGCCGGTTCCACCGGCGGTATGATTGTGGATACCTTCACGAATCCATTTTCATTGGTATTGGTAATTCTGCTTGTGATTATTATTATATCACAGATAAGAATGAGCAGGAGTAAGTCTAAGAATTGAAGGAACGGAAGGAGAAACAGCAATGAGAGGTAAAAAATATTTCCTGACGCTGGCCGTTGTCTACCTGGCGTATTTAACCCACGGAATTCAGGCCATCGTCCTTTCACAAAACATGGATGTGCTGGCTGCTCAGTGGGGGACAAATTCAGCGGGGGTCTACTCCGCAATCGCGTATACCGGACTGGCCAAGTTCATAACAGTCTGGATCTGCGGTGAAATTTCGGATAAAATCGGACGAAAGCCCATGGCGGTTATAGGAGCCGTAATGTACGTCGTCTTTTTCGGCGGCTGCCTGTTTTCGAAAAACTATATGCTGGCTTGTGTGCTGGCGTTCCTGGCAGGCGCTGCAACCTCTTTCTTTGACGGCTCTCTCTATGCAGCCGCTCAGGAAAGCTGGATCAAAGCACCCGGCGCCGCAACGATCCTCATTAAAGGTTTTATATCCATATCCGGCCTGATCTACCCCATGCTGGTCGTCTCTTTCAGAGCGGCAGGCGGAAATGCATGGAGAATGGGCCTGGTGATTCCCGTGGTAATGGCTGTTGCCCTGCTGGTCATCTCCCTGGTTGCCCCCTTCTCCTATGACGAGGAAATGAAGGAGAAAAAGGCAAAAGGCGGGTCTGATGCGAAAAAGGGCGGTCTGGACAAGGACGCTCAGATTGCCATGGACCGCTTCAAAGTTCCTGCGCCCAAGTGGCTGGTTTTTCCGCTGGCGATCATGGGATTTGTCAATATGTCAACCATGTACTCCGCACAGCAGCTGCTGACCCGTTACGGTCTGACCTATGTGGGCATGAGCGATGCTGCCTCCGCAGGCATGACCTCCCTTTACACGGCAGGTTCGCTGGCCGCGGTTCTGATCTGGACCTTCGCCATGGCCAAGTTCAGATGGAGAACATTGAAGGTGCTCATCATTGACCTTTGCGGCTCCATCGTGTTCTACGGACTGGTTATTTCCACCAGGAATATAACGGTTCTTCAGCTCACCGCATTTGCAATCGGTTTCTTCGCAGCAGGCGGCGCCCTTCAGTGCGGCGTAACGCTGATCAACGAGTTCCATCCTGGTCCCAAAGGCCGCAACCTGGGCATTTACTACACCCTGATGGGCCTGTCCGGATATGTGATGCCTGTAATCACCAGTAAATTGGTTACTTCTTATGGAAATGAAGGCCTTGCAAGTAAATCCAGCCTTGGATTGAACCTTATATTTGCCGTTGCCGGACTGGCATTCTGCCTGTATCTGGCCGCCAACTATAAAAAGTGGTTTGGCGTCAATTTTATGTCCGCCAAGGGGGCTGATGATATCTATTAACATGCTGCAGTTTTAAAAGCTGGGAAGGAGGCTATTTATGGAATATATTAAAGTTAAGGGGTTAGACAAACCGGTTTCAAAGTTAATCATGGGCACTGCCTGGTTCAATGTGGCGTTTGAAGATGAGATCTTTAAAATGCTGGACGACTATGTGGAAAAGGGCGGAACAGTGCTGGACACCGGCAGATATTACGGCGCCGGTTTTCAGGGAGATCACGCCTGCGAGTCTGAGCTGATTCTGAAAAAATGGCTGGACGCAAGAGATAACCGGGATCAGATGGTTATTCTGGATAAAGCCTGCCATCCCATTATCACCTCCGATGGCAAACATCACCCCCAATACTGGAGGGTAAAACCTGACATTATCACAGAGGACATATACCAGAGCCTGTTCCGCACCGGCTGTGATCATTTTGACATTTATTTACTGCACAGGGATGATCCCAGCGTGCCGGTGGAGGGGATCATGGACCGTCTGGAACAGCACCGCAGAGAAGGGCTGATCACAACGTACGGCGTATCCAACTGGGAGCAGGACAGGGTTGCCGCGGCAATGGCCTACTGCAAAGAAAAAGGGTATCAGGGGATATCGGTGAACAATCCGTCCTACTCCCTGGCCCATGTGGCAAAATCCAGGTGGCCGGGCTGCGTCTATGCGGATGACAACTATGCCGCATGGCACAAAGAGCAGGATATCACACTGTTCTCATGGGCTGCCCAGGGCCATGGCTTCTTCGCAGATATCTATGACGATAGCGCGCCTCAGGACATCAAGGATGCTTTCTTTACCGAGGAAAACTTTGAACGGCTTAACCGGGCGAAGATTCTGGGGGCCAAGAAGGGGGTTCCATCCATCAATATCGCCCTGGCGTATGTACTGGACCAGGATTTCGACGCCTGCGCCATCGTAGGTTCCCGCAACAGCCAGGAGTTTGATTCCTGTCTGGCGGCTACGAAGATTAAATTGACGCAGAAGGAGATTGACTATCTGTGTATGAAGGAAGACGAATATAGATAGAGCGGTGGCGCAGAAGATGTGAGACCGCCCGAAGGCTCTTTCAGAAGGGACTGTGAAAAAACGAAGTTAAATCTACTCCGTTTTTTCACAGCCCCTCTTTTTAGCAGCAATTACAGCAGGTAACCCATCTGCTTGGCCTGATCCGTCAGCTCATCGCGGAATTTCGGATGGGCGATGCCAATCAGCAGTTTAGCCCGTTCCCTCACGGTCCTGCCGCTCAAACGTACAATGCCGTATTCTGTTGCCACATAGTCCACATCATTCCTGGATAATGTGACTGCAGTGCCGGGGGCGTGAGATATGCAGATTTTGGAGAGAGCGCCCTGTTTTGCAGTCGATGCCAGTGCGATAATCGATTTGCCGCCGGTGGCGTGGATTGCCCCTGTCACCGTGTCCACCTGGCCGCCGCTTCCGCTGTACTGCAGGGGGCCGATGCTCTCTGAGGAAACCTGGCCCAGCAGGTCGATCCCCATTGCCGTGTTAACAGAGACCATTTTGTAATTCTGTGCAATCACATGGGGATTGTTAACATAGCTGCAGGGGTTCATGGCAACGCAGGGATTGTGGTCCATGAAATCATAAAGCCTCTGGGAACCGCGGCTGAACGCACCTATGATGATTCCCCTGTTGATGCTTTTATACCGTCCGGTCACCACGCCGGCTTCCACCAGCTCCAATATGCTGTTGGTGATCATCTCCGTGTGCACGCCCAGGTCCTTCTTGCCCATGAATGCATGGGCGACTGCATCCGGGATTGCGCCGATTCCAAGCTGGATGGTGGAGCCGTCCTCCACCAGATCGGCCACATAGCTGCCAATCTGCTGTTCTGTCTGGCCGAAGGGGAGGGGGTCCATGGTCTCCAGAGGATGGTCGTACTCATAGATACCGTCCACCTCGCTGATATGGATCTCATTGCTTCCGTAGATGACCGGCAGGCTTGGAACTACCTCCAGGAATATCTTCTTCGCCGAATTGCGGAAATCGGTCTCATTCACATTGGAGAGGGAGGTCCGGAAATATCCGGTCCGCTCATCCATGGGGCAGACAGCCGCCACATACACATCCAGCCCGCCCCGGGCCTGAATCATCTTCATGCCCTGGCTGTGGTAATGGGTGGGCACATAGTCCACATGGCCTTCCCGTATGTATTCCCGTTCGTCCCTGCACAGCACAAAGCCTGAGAGCGTGTGGATTTTTTCTTTGCAGTCCTGGCGGTCAAGAAACTCAAAATCCCCTTTTTTGTAGGTGGTGCCGTAAAAAAAGTCAATGCTGCTATTGAGCCCCGGAGCAAGCCTGTGAAGGTTTTTGTAAAATAACAGTGGCGCGTTCACACCGCCGCTGGTTGCTACAAAGTCCCCGCCCTTAATTGCTGCCAGCACATCATCAACGGTACATTGTCTGGCTTTATATTCTTCCAGATACCGGTTCATCGGCAATCACCTGCCTCTTTCAACGTCCGTACCACTTCAGCGC
Organism: uncultured Clostridium sp.; assembly: GCA_900551225.1. Classification (GTDB taxonomy): domain Bacteria; phylum Bacillota; class Clostridia; order Lachnospirales; family Lachnospiraceae; genus Enterocloster. Next base: position 851 of record URUZ01000383.1, on the reverse strand, counting down.
CGGCCCGGAAGGCCTTGCGGTTTAATTCGATCAGTTCTGGTTTTCTGCCCAGTTTACGCATGGCGATATCCTCTGCCTGATCAAGGGGGATGGTATTGACCAGGGCCATATAAGCCCCGAACATGATTACATTTGCAACCTTCCGGTTGCCCAGCTCATAGGCCATGTTGTCTATGTCAACCTTCACAATCTGGATATCATCACGTGCTATGGCAGATGTGTCCACAATGGAACTGTTCACAAGCAGGGTTCCCTCAGGTCGAAGCCTGGGCAGGAAATCCACCATGGACGGCTGGTTCAGCGCGCACAGTACATCCAGCTTGCTGGAAGTTGGGGCGCCGATCATCCTGTCGGACTGGATCACGGTACAGTTGGCAGTGCCGCCGCGCTGTTCCGCGCCGTATGACGGAAAAAACGTGGCATTCAAGTTCTGCTCCATGGCGCACTCGCCGATCAGTTTTCCAATCATCATAACACCCTGTCCGCCAAATCCGGCGATCATTAAGCGGTTAATCATTTTTCCACCTCCTCATGGCTGTCCTTGTATATACCCAGCGGGAATTCCTTCATAACTTTCTCCTGAAGCATTTTCACGCTCTCAAGCGGTGATAAACCCCAGTTGGTAGGGCAGTTGCTGAGCATCTCCACAAAGGAAAAGCCCTTCTTATCAATCTGGTTCTGGAACGCTAAGCGCAGGGCTTCTTTTGCTTTGCGGATATTAGCAGGGGTGTCGAGGGCAAAACGTCCGGAATATACGACACCTCTCAGGGACGCAATCAGCTCCGCCATATGCATGGGGTAGCCGGTCAGAACGGCATCCCTGCCCTCCACAGAGGTGGTGGTCTTTTGGC
>URUZ01000382.1 GCA_900551225.1 uncultured Clostridium sp. | reverse complement strand
CAACACACCAGCCAACGTCCGCGTCCCCTTCCACCCCTAAATCCCCATTTACCCAAAATTCAGAAAGAACCCTCTGTGGAGAGGGCGTCCGGCGTTAAAGCTGCATTAAAATGCTTGCCAAATCCTTCCATGTGTGCAAAGATTAAATATATGGTTTGAAAGAGAAGGGGGAATACATAATGGACAGCATTGAGAGAAAGATCATCCAGTCGATTGAGGAACACAGGGAGGAGATCATTGCCATTGGGCGGGATATATTTGCCCACGCGGAGATGGGATATAAGGAGTTCCGCACCTCAGAGATCTTCTGCAGGTATATGGAGAAGTTCGGAATTGAGACGGAGAAGGGCCTGGCCATCACCGGCGCCAAGGGGTACCTGGGAGGGAAGGAGAAAAAGGGGCTGACTGTGGCCCTTATCGGCGAACTGGATGCCCTGCCCATAGGGGACAGTCCCTACACCAACCCGGAGACAGGGGCCGCCCACTGCTGCGGGCACAATGCCCAGATGGCGGCCATGATGGGCGCGCTGTACGGGCTCTGCGGACAGGAGGTTCAGGAGGCAATGGACGGGCGCCTGGTGTTCTTCGCGGTTCCTGCGGAGGAGTTCGTGGAGGTGGAGTTTAAAAATCAGCTGATGAACCAGGGGAAGATCCGCTACGGCGGCGGGAAGAGCGAGCTGATCCGGCTGGGGGCATTTGACGATATTGACATAGCCGTGGGCCACCATGTGACCTCGGATGCGGACATCCGTGTTATGAACAATGCCAGCACAGGGTTCCTGAATAAGATGGTGCGTTTTAACGGCAAGGCGGCACATGCAGCGGACGCGCCCTTCCTGGGTGTGGACGCCTTAAATGCAGCAACCCTTGCCATGCAGGCCGTAGGCATGCAGCAGGAGTCCTACCGGGACCAGGATACGGTGCGGGTTCACGGCTTCATCTCCCATGGCGGGGACGCTATGAACGTGATAGCGGACAACATCACTATGGAATACTCCGTGCGGGCCAACAACCTGCCTGCCATTGAGAATGCCAATGAGAAATTCGACCGTTCCATGCGGGCCGGAGCCATTGCTACCGGCTGCGGGGTGGAGATCATCACAATGCCCGGCTACCTGCCCACTGTGCCCGTGGAGGATAACAGGGCGGTTGCAGAGGCGGCGGCAGAGGTGGGGGAAGGGTATCAGGTGCTTCCCTGCGACCCCTCCCTTATACAGGGCGGTTCCACAGACTTTGGGGATGTGTCTGAGATCATGCCGCTGCTTCAGTTCAACACAGGGGGCTATGAGGGCGCCCTGCACGACAAGGGGCTTCACCCGGTGGACGAGGATCTGGCCTATGTGGTTCCGGCCAAAATATTTGCTCTGACGGCCTACAAGCTGCTGAAGAACAAAGGGGAGTACGCCAGGGCGCTGCTGGAGAGCTACAGTCCGACCCTGACCAAAGAGCAATATATTGAGTATATGGAGAGCCATAAGGCAGTAGAGACAATCCCCATGACGCCCATTAAACATGTGCTTTAGTGCCGCATGGCGGCATGGGATATATCTCACTGAAAGCAGCGGGAACGTCTGATGAGACGCCCGCTGCTTTCAGTTGGCGCTGCTCTGCCTTGTGGCATCCGCATACTGGGGTGTTCCGATTCCGTATCCTCCGGCCACATCCAGAATATGGCCTGTGATATAGGAGGACTCGCCGCCGGCCAGAAAAGCCACTGCGTTGGCAATGTCCTCAGGCGTCCCCATACGGTTCAGGGGCACATGGGCTAAAAAGGACTTCAGGAAGGACTCAGGCATGTTCTCCAAAGCCGCATCAGTGGCCGTCAGCCCCGGCAGTACAGCGTTGCAGCGGATGTTGCTGCGGGCGTACTGCAGCGCGATCTGCTGGGTGATATTGTTGATGGCGAACTTGGATACGCCATAGCCGATCCGGGTGACATCAGGGACCATTCCGCCGATGGAAGATATATTAACAATGCTGCCGCCGCCCTGTCTGATCATATGTGGCACAGCCAGTTTGGAGATACGGTAGACGCTGCCCAGATTCATGTCCAGCAGTTTAAAAAATGCATCTTCACTGCCACTTACCAGATCCAGATCCTCGGAAGGGGCGCCCACTCCAAAGTTGTTGACTAAAATATCCAGGCGGCCTGCCCGGGTGACTGTCTCCTCCACCATGGCGGCATAGCTTTCCTTTTGGGTGGCATCAAAAAATACGGGAAACATTTGATATCCCTTTTCTTTATAACGGTCACAGATTTCCTGGGTGGCCTCCAGCCTGCGTACTCCCATGTACACACATGCGCCATTTTCCGCCAGTTTCAACGCACATGCAAGCCCGATCCCTTTGGTGGCCGCGGTAATCAGGGCGGCTCTGTTTTCTAATGTTTTCATTTCAATTCCCCTATTCTGAGTATTTGGCTTTATTATCTGCCGCAGCGGAGATTCTATGCGGTTTTTTTGTTCCATAGGAAGGTGCTTATATTCCGCTAGCGGGATTCTTTTCATGTGGTGGAATAAGAAGCCATAAGATCGAACACACTTTAGGTAGATAAAGCAATTGGAGAAGGAAAACGCTATGATAAACAGAAAATTACACTATGCCTGGTTTGTTTTATTGGGCGCTATATTAATACGCGGTTTTGCCGGAGGCGGACTCAATGTGACTTCCGCTCTTTTTTTGGCTCCGGTTTCCGAAGATATCCATGTGGGAATTGGCAGCCTTTCTATCTATTTCAGCATCACGTCAATTGTGATGGTGTTTTGGCTTCCTGTGGCCGGAAGGTTCATCAACCGATATGATGTCCGCTTGACGGCCATGGCAGGAGCCGTCTTACAGGCATTCTCTTTTATAGGCTTTGGCTTTATGAATAGTGTTTATGGCTGGTATCTGCTGGCTGTGCCCTACGCCATGGGGGCCACTATTCTGGTCAACCTCTTGGGACCAATCCTGATCAACCGCTGGTTCGCCGCCAACACGGGGATGATGATGGGCATACAAATGGCCTTCGTAGGCCTGTTCGGCGCGGTGTTCCAGCCCTTTACATCCAATCTCATCGCGGCCCGGGGATGGCGCACCGCCTATTATGCCATAGGGGGACTGGCCTTTGCTGTGATTGCCTTTGCTGCGCTCCTCCTGCTCAGAAATAAACCGGAGAATAAAAACCTTCAGCCATACGGCGTCGGGGAACCTGCCGCTACAGGCAAGGCTCTGCCAACCCCGCGTAAGCAGACACTGGAAATCCCAGAAAAAACCGCTGTCCGGTCCACCTCTTTTATACTGCTGCTTTTATTTATGATTGCCATTACCGGCGTGGGGGTATTCGGCCAGCATATACCCACCTATGGGGCTATCCTGGGATATTCCATCCGGGAGACCGGCGCAGCGCTGTCCTTTGCCTCTGTTGGAAGCGCCATTGGTTCTGTGGCCATCGGCATTATATGCGACAAAATAGGAGCGTTAAAAACCTGCTTTGGGATCATCACCATCGGCATAGTGGCTGTCCTTGGGTTTTTATTCAGCACAGAACATTTCCTCATTTTCAGTGCATCCACCTTTCTGCACGGCCTTACCAGTTCGGGGATCATGGTATTGGCGCCCATTCTGACGATCTCATTCTACGGCCAGAAGGACTACGAGAAAATATACGCAAAATTAGCCATGGGCGCACCCATGGCATCGATTATACTCATTCCTGTATATGGTTTTATATATGATATTATGAACAGCTATCTCCTGGTGCTGGCGGGAATGCTGCTGCTGTTGGTGATTGCAGGGCTGTGTATTGCGGTGGGGTGGAAGAAACGCTGTACTCTGGAGGGCTGCCCGGGGTGGAGGAGCTGACTGGGTTTATACCAGTTCCACGGTAATCCCCAGTGCTTCCAAGCGCTCTACAAAGGCTGTATCCAGTTCCCTGCCCACAATGATCCGGTCAATGCAGTCCAGCTGGCTGATGTTGATGAACGCGCTGGAGTGGAATTTGGAGTGGTCACACAGGAGGATAACCTCCTTGCCGGACTTGATGTAGAGCTTTTTGATATTGGTATCCTCGGTGATATAGCTTAAAAGGCCCTGGTCAATGTCCACGGCATCGATGGATAAAAATGTCTTGCCCACGGAGATGCTGTCCAGCATCCGCTCTGCGAAATAGCCATAGGTGGAATTGAAACCCTGGCGGACCACCCCGCCGACAATCAGCAGAGTGACATTGGAGAAAATGCTGACCTCACCGGCAATGAAGAGATCATTGGTGACAACAGTCAGATCGGGTATATCACCGATGATTTTGGACAGCTCCAGCACCGTGGTGCCGGAGTCCAGGATGATCTTCTCATTGGGGCAGATATGCTCTTTGGCAGCTCTGGCGATCCTGGCCTTTTCATCGGCATTGGACTGCTTCTTATTAATGAAGGAAGGCTCTGACGATACATGGCTGACGGAAATAGCTCCGCCCCTGGTCTTTTGCACCAGTCCCTGGCCTGCCAGCTCCTCGATATCCCTTCTGGCGGTAGCCTTGGAGATGTTAAGCTGCCTCATGATCTCTTCCGATGTGACTATTTTTTCTCTGTTGGTGATCTCCACAATTGTCTGTAAGCGCTCTGCTTTTAACATTACAGTTCTCCTTAATTCCTACTTGTAAAAATATTCTAACGACTGAACCGCTTTTTTAAACAGCTGGTACTTCTCCCTGTAAAAGATGGCATTGGCAGGATTAGGGGTATATGTTTTGGCGGAGCGGCACATCTTCTGAACAGCACTTTGAAAATCAGCGCAGCCGCCGCAGGCGATGGAGGCGCAGATGGCAGCGCCCAGGGCCCCCTGCTCGTTCCCTTCCATCACATGGACAGGCAGCTGAAGAATGTCGGCCAATATTTGTGTCCATGCCGGAGAGTTGGTGATTCCACCGGACAGGCGGATCTGTTTATTCGGGTGGATGGTGCCTGTCAGCTTCTCAATATGAAGGCAGGTGGAAAAGAGGACTCCTTCATAGATTGCCAGCAGGATATCCACATGAGTATGGCTGCTGTCCAAATTGAAAAAGGCGCCCTTGGCGTCGGCCACAGAATTGGAGGCATACAAATAAGGTAAAAATATAATGTTGTTGTGCCGCAAGTCCGGGGCGCTGATGAGCCGGTTGCAGTAATCGTATAATTCATGCCGGTTTAAATCCGGGAACATATGGCTTAAATAATTGTCCGCATACCAGTCAAAATTGCTGGCAGAGGTGGGGCTTGATTCTTCAATTATATAATAATCTGGTAAAAAAGCAATGGTATTGCCGTTTTTTCCAATGCATTCTTCCAGGTCGTCTGTCAGGTATTCGTTGATGGACCAGGTGCCTGTAATCAGGCAGAGGCTGCCGGAATCCAGAACCGCGCTGGCCAGGCAGCAGGCATCCACATCGTAGAGCCCGGCGGCCACCGGAGTCCCCTGGGCCAGGCCGCACTGGGCCGAGGCCTGGGCAGTGATGAAACCGGCCGTTTCAAAGGACTGCAGGATGGTGTCCGGGCACAGGCGGATCTGTCCGCTGATGCCCAGCAGTTCAAAGATCTCGGGGTCAAAGGCCTTCCTGCGTATATTGTAGAGGTTGGTGCAGGACGCATCCGTGTAGTCGGTGGCCAGGCAGCCGGTGAGCCGGTAGCGGACATAATCCTTGATGGACACCATGTGCTGCGCCTGATCCAGAAGCTGGGGCCGGTTTGCCTGGAACCAGGGGATCAGCATGGCCTGCTGTCCGGCCCAGAGGTTCTGCAGAGTGAGCTGGTACAGCCGGTCATTGATGCCGTTGGAGGTGAAATGGTCCAGCATGGCCTGGGCCCGCGTGTCCGTGGAAATGATAAAAGGAGCCACCGGGCGGCCGCTGCCGTCCAGCAGCCCCAGGCCGCCTCCGTAACCGCAGACTGAGACCCCTCTGATCTGCCCGGGAGATAGCCCTGTTTGTTCCAGGGCGTCCCGGATCACCTGGCAGTTGGCCGCCCAGATGGCTTCCGGATCTCTCTCAGTCCATCCGGGCTGGGGCCGGTGGATGGGAACGCGCAGCTGGGCCACTGCCAGCTCCCGCCCGTTTCCATCAAAGACTGCGGCTTTAATGG
>URUZ01000381.1 GCA_900551225.1 uncultured Clostridium sp. | reverse complement strand
GGATCATCATGGGGTCCAGCGCCATATTCATCATCAGCCCCAGGCAGTTGGCCAGAAAGGGCGTCCTGCTGTTGCCGACCGCGGTGTACAGGCCGGTCATCGTCTGTCCCAGGAATGTGAACAGCAGCATCCCGCAGGTGATCCTGAGATAGGTCACGGCGGAGGCCACGGTGGAAGCTGTATTCAGATGGAAGAAACCGATTAGGGGCCAGGCAAATATGTTGGTCAGCAGGCCGTAGACAAGGGCCAGCACAATGGCCATCTGAATCGCCCCTTTTCCGAACTGGACCGCCTCGTCCATATTGCCTTCCCCGTATGTCTGGGCAACCTTCACCTGCCCTCCCATCTTGGCCAGGGCCACCACGCCGTTGGACAGCCAGGTATACATGCCCGCCGCGCCCACCGCGGTGACAGCATCGCTTCCCACCATGCCGATCCAGGCCATATCCGTCAGGCTGTAAGCTGTCTGCACCAGGGAGGTAGCCATGATAGGCACCGCCAGCCCGGTCAGGGAGGTCAGTATGTTGCCATTTAATAAATCAATATTCCTTTTCATTTTATCATTCCATTCTGTAAGATGCTGAACTTAAATAGCGCCCTGAAAAGGCCGCCATTAATAGTCTAACATAAATAAAAGAAAAAAAGAACCCCCACAGGCCGGAGTTGACGTTTTTTCAAACGTGCTGCCCGGACCGGCAGGGGTCCTTCAATATCCTATTCCATTATTTCCCAGTCAAGAACTCGTTGATGCCGCGCGCTCCTGCTCTGCCGGCCTCCATGGCCAGAATAACGGTAGCTGCGCCAGTAACGGCATCGCCGCCTGCGTAAACGCCTTCCTTGGTGGTCTTTCCGTTGGACTCATCGGCGATGATGCATTTCCAGCGGTTGGTCTCCAGGCCTTCTGTGGTGGCGGAGATCAGTGGGTTGGGGGAGGTTCCCAGGGACATGATCACAGTATCGCACTCGATTGTGTAATCAGAGCCTGCTACCTCAACAGGCCTGCGGCGTCCGGAGGCATCCGGCTCGCCCAGCTCCATCTTGCGGACTACCATGCCTGACACCCAGTCCTTGTCATCGGTGAGAATCTCCACAGGGTTGGTCAGCAGGTTGAAGATGATGCCCTCCTCCTTGGCGTGGTGAACTTCCTCCGCACGGGCGGGCAGCTCGGCCTCACTTCTTCTATATACGATATGTACCTCAGCGCCCAGACGCAGAGCGGTTCTGGCAGCATCCATGGCCACGTTTCCGCCGCCTACAACAGCCACCTTTTTGCCCATAAAGATAGGCGTGTCATAGTCATCGCGGAAGGCCTTCATCAGGTTGCTTCTGGTCAGGTACTCATTGGCAGAGAACACGCCGCTGGCATTTTCCCCGGGGATTCCCATGAACTTGGGAAGGCCTGCGCCGGAACCGATGAACACGGCCTTAAAGCCTTCCTCATCCATCAATTCATCGATGGTCACGGACTTGCCGATGATTACATTGGTCTCGATCTTAACGCCCAGCTTCCTCACATTATCAATCTCAGGGCGCACAACGCGCAGCTTGGGCAGACGGAACTCCGGGATGCCGTAGGTCAGCACGCCGCCCGGCTCGTGGAGGGCCTCGAAAATGGTGACCTCATAGCCCATCTTGGCCAGGTCGCCTGCACAGGTCAGGCCTGCGGGGCCGGAACCGATCACAGCGATCTTCATGCCGTTAGTGGTCTCAGGCTTGGCAGGAACGAAGCCGTTCTCCCTGGACCAGTCGGCCACGAAGCGCTCCAGCTTGCCGATGGATACAGGCTCGCCCTTGATTCCGCGGATGCATTTGCCCTCGCACTGTGTCTCCTGGGGACACACACGGCCGCACACTGCGGGAAGGGCGCTGGACTTAGCGATGGTGTTGGCGGCGGCTTCAAAGTCGCCCTCTTTTACTTCATGTATAAACTTGGGGATGTCGATGGCAACGGGGCAGCCCTTTATGCACTGGGCGTTCTTGCAGTTGATGCAGCGCACTGCCTCTTCCTGGGCTTCCTCCACATTGTAACCAAGACATACTTCCTCAAAATTGGCTGCTCTTACTTTTGGCTCCTGCTCTCTCACAGGTACTTTCTTTAATACGTCCATTATTCGTCACCTCCGCACTGACCGCAGCCGCCGTGATGGGTTGCGCCCTCATGAAGCTTCAACAAGGCGCGACCTTCTTCTGTCTTATACATCTGCTGGCGCTTCATGGCCTGATCGAAATCTACCAGATGTCCGTCAAATTCCGGTCCGTCCACACAGGCGAACTTCACTTCCCCGCCTACGCTGACGCGGCAGGCGCCGCACATGCCGGTGCCGTCCACCATAATGGGGTTCATGCTGACAATGGTGGGAATTCCCAGCTCTTTGGTCAGCTTGCAGACAAATTTCATCATGATCATGGGTCCGATGGCAACGCATACGTCGTATTTCTTGCCTTCATTTTCCACAAGGTCCTTGATCACTTCCGTAACCATGCCCTTGCGCTCATAGGAACCGTCGTCGGTTGTCACGTACAGATTGCCGGCAACTGCCCGCAGCTCGTCTTCCAGGATCAGCAGATCTTTGGTCTTGGAACCCTCGATCACGTCCACATCCACGCCGTGCTCCTTCAGCCATTTCACCTGGGGATATACGGGAGCGGAGCCAACGCCTCCTGCCACGAAGAGATAACGCTTCTTCTTCAGTTCTTCCGGATCTTCCTTCACGAACTCGGACGGCTGGCCCAGAGGTCCTACGAAATCCTGGAAAGAATCTCCTGCCTTTAACGCTGCCATACGCTCAGTGGAAGCTCCTAACGTCTGGAACACGATGGTTACCAGGCCCTTCTCACGGTCATAGTCACAGATGGTCAGGGGAATTCTCTCTCCGATTTCATCCATCTTAACGATTACAAATTCTCCTGGCTGACAGGCTTTCGCCACGCGGGGCGCTTCCACGTCCATCAGGTAGATCTTGTCTGCCAGGCACTCTGCCTTAACAATCTTGTACATGGTTATCCTCCTAAATTATCACCGGGCATTTCCCGCCCGTTAATTACTCGCCGGGGGCGTGTTTTCAGACACGTCCTATGGTAATGGTATAGCTCTTCTCCCAGCTCTGCCATCCCGGAAGGGCGACGACCCCTGCCCGGTCTTTTAACTCCCCGTTATACCCTGAGGTATCACATCTGCCGTACCATGGCTCCAGGCAAACAAAGGGATGGGTCTCCTCCATGGTCCAAACGCCCAAATAGGGGAAATCATCACACTCCACGGTCACATACGGCTTCCCGTCCAGAAGGAGGCTGACGCTTCCCACCTGGGCCTGGTCAAATATGTAAGTCAGCGCCGTGTCAAAGAATCCCTTGGTCAGCGGCACGCAGCCGTTCTCCAGCTTCAAATCCCCCTGAAGGCCTGGAACCTCAAATCCATTCTCATCGGGCGCCTGGTAATGAATGCTGTCCTGGAAGCGGCCGGCCATTTTCCCTGTCCTGTTAAATTCAAAGGTATAGTCGTAAATGGTCCTGCCCTCCGGCACCTGAAATGCAGGATGTCCGCCCAGCATAAACAGCAGCTCGCCGGAATCCGGGTTAATCACCTTCCACATCACTGTGATGGTCCGCCCTTCCAGGCGGTGTCCAACCTCCAGCTCATAATGGAAGGGGTATTTTTCAAATGTCTCCGGCGTGTCCTTCAGCTTGAACCAGCATTCGTCCATGTCGCAGAGCATTGGCTCAAACTCCATGTCCCTGGCAAAGCCGTGGGCTGATATGTCATACTCGGTGTCCTGGTGACGGTACTTGCCTTCATAGCTTTTTCCAATAAAAGGAAAAAGGATAGGTGCATGTCTGCCCCAGATCTCAGGTTTGGCGCTCCAAAGCACATCTCGCCCGGCCTTCTTGTCATAGATGCGGGTCAGCTCTGCGCCCAGCCGGTCCACTGTCACCAGCAGGTCGTCATTTTCCAAAGTAAATACCTGGCCGTCGTGTTTCATATTGATTACCCCCATTCTGCATTCGCATTGGTCTCATAGTTACCGTTCACTCCAAGAGTAACAACTTAATATTACCATTTCCAGTTCTCAGTTACAATACGTTTGACAAAAAAATCTAAAATATTTTTAGGTTTTTGTCGATAGGTACAATAATTTTGGTTATCTTTTCCTTACATACCGGCGAAAGCTGTAACACAGGTCGAAATATGTCTGCTCATCGCTCTCTTCCTCCAGCTGCCACTCAGGGTCTTGATCCAGATCAGGGAAAAATGTGTCCGCATCGTAAGCATAGTCCACCCAGGTCACATGGGCCGTGTCACAGAGGGGCAGGAACTGCTGGTAAATGCTCTGGCCGCCCATGATAAACACATCCTCAGAGCGCCTTTCCTTCAGCAGCTCCACCGTCTCTTCAAAGCTGCCGCAGACCACGGCATTCTTTATCCGGTAACCCGGGTCACGGCTCAGCACAATGTTCTCCCTTTTGCCTAAAGGCTGTTTCCCGGGCAGGCTCTCCAGGGTCCTTCTGCCCATGACCACGGTTTTGCCCGTGGTCTCACGCATAAACATCTGCTGGTCCGCCGGGATGTTCACCAGCAGGCGGCCATCCTTGCCGATGGCCCAGTGCCTGTCAACCGCAACAATCAGGTTCATGCTTCCTCCTCCGCTATAATCAGCTCACGGCCATAGGGCAGCTCTCTGATCCAGTCGCAGAATGTATGCCATTCCGCCAGCTTGTGGGTCTTTCTGGCATAATAGATATTGATCAGCGTCTCATAGTTGAAGCTGCAGGTGCGCATCTGGTTGTAGCTGGAGGGAAGGAGCTGAATCAGGTCATACCAGTCCTCCTTGCTCTTGCCTTCATTGACATAGTGAAGGCGGATCTGCTCCAGGCGCTCAATCACCGTGCCCATAAATGCAAGGGTGTCCGCCGTCATGTGGTCATGGCTGAAATCATCCATTTCGAAGGGTTTGCTGTGTATTTTATGCATGGTGCTGGTGGAATTGGCCACCGTAGCCACCTTATATGTGTCATATTCCTTCCACCAGTACAGGGGAGCTGTGATGTCCACTGATACGAACACCTGGCGCAGGTATTTGCGGTGGTCGCTTCCAGCGCGGCGCAGGCGCTTGGCCAGGTCCAGGTCATTGGGGCCCAGCACGTACTGGTTCTCATCGTTATAGCTGCTGTCCATGCGGCCCCAGCTGTTCATGGGATTTCTGGCTCCACGCATGGCATTTTCCAGGTTCATTACGCTGGTTCTCTCTAATCGAATCATGTATACTCCTTTGCTGTCAAAATGTCATGTAAGTTACGCCCGGCGACCGCCTGTATACCGGTCCATCCAAAATGGCCGTCCGGGCCGGTCACCGGCACGCCTATTATTATACAGTCCGTCCTATGAAATTGCAATGCCGGTTTGCTGGAACTACCTGCTTAAACGGGCCAGAAGCTGCTGTGCCTGGCCTGCCACGCCCAGGGTGTTTCCCTCCCCTGCTATCTCCATCAGCCGCTCTGCGGCCCTGTCGTACTCTTCTTCCTTCAGCTCGATCTGAGCCATGCGGAACATCATCTGCAGCTTCTGGGATTTATTCCCAGAAAAACGCACCTTTTCTTCCAGAAGCGCCATCAGCTCCAGGCGGCATCTCTGCTTCTCCTCCGGGTCCCTGGTGTAATCGTAAAGATCCTCCAGCTCTGTCAGCCGCTGCATGTCGTGCATCCATTTGAAATTCTGCCTGGCATCCAGGTAGCCTGCGGCAGCGTATTTGCCCAGCTGGCCGTACTCCTTGTCAATCTCCATGGGGTCCTTTTTCATGAAGTGGTACATGCACAGCAGCACGGTCCTGCGGTATTCCCAGGCCTTGGAGTGCAGCTCCAGGTTCTTCATGGCCTGTCTGGCCTCGTCCTCCCTGCCCTCCAGCATCATGCAGTTGAGCACAGCCGCCACTGTTTCTACACTGCGGTTTACGAACACTCCCAGCAGCGGGGATCTGTCCGCCTGGCGCATCACGCCAAGGGCCAGGCTGGGATCACATTTGTCGCAGACCAGTTCCACAATCATCCTGTTATAGCTTCTGGCCAGCAGAAGCATGGCCAGGGCGTACACCGTCACATCCACTGCCAGGGCC
>URUZ01000380.1 GCA_900551225.1 uncultured Clostridium sp. | reverse complement strand
ACTCTCTTCTGCGCCCGGACATCACGGTAGACGAACTGATAAGCGGCTGCGCCCTAGCCAGGGAATACCGCTGCGTGTCCGTATGCGTCCGCCCCTCCGACCTGCCCATCGCCGTCCGGGAGCTGGACGGCAGCGGCGTGCTGGTGACCACAGTGGCCGCCTTCCCTCATGGGACGGCCACCACCCAGTCCAAGATCTTTGAGACTGAGGACGCCATTGACAAAGGGGCTGTGGAGGTGGATGTGGTCATGAACTACGCACGGTTCCTGTCCGGTGAGACAGAGTATGTGAAGGAGGAGCTGGCCAGGATTTCCCATGCGGCACACCGGAAGGGGGCGCTGTTAAAGGTGATCCTGGAGAACCACTACCTGAGCCGGGACCAGATCGCCTGTGCCTGCCGCATCGCGGAGTCTGCCGGAGCCGATTTCGTCAAGACCTCCACAGGCTACGCTCCCACCGGGTCCAGCATCCAGGATTTAAAGGTCATGAGGGCCTCCGTGGGCCCCCATGTGATGGTGAAGTCCGCAGGCGGCGTGAAAACCCTGGACCAGGCCCTGGCAGTGCTGTCCACCGGCGCTGTGCGGATCGGAACCAGGTCTACCAGGGAGATATTGGAGGAGGCCAGGCTGCGGGAGGCGGCCGGGACGCTGGTGGTCAGCGGTCATTTCAATAATTTTTAATATTTGTCAGCATTATAAGAAGCTGCCGTTTCCGGATACTGCGTCAGCGCCGGTTTATAAATGTGCGGGGCCGCTGCATTGGAAACCGCCTTCGTTTCAGCCGCATTTTCATTCTCCAACGTAAACTGCGCAACAAGCTCTTTCAGCATTTCCGCCTGCCCTGACAGCTCCTGGCTGGCGGCTGCGCTTTCTTCCGCGGTAGCAGAGTTGGTCTGTACCACATTGGAGATCTGGTCAATTGCCAGCGTTACCTGTTTTACAGAAACCGTCTGCTGGTTCGCTGCCCAGGCAATCTTGTCCACAATACCGGTTACCTGGGTCGCGCTCTCCACTACCATCAGCAGGGATTCGGCAGTGCTGTTCGCCATCTTTGTACCTCTTTCAACAGCTGCCACCGTACCTTCGATTAGGGAAGGCTTCTATCTAATATTTCCTTTTCTAAACAGGTCTGCTATAATGAAAGCAGCGCAGTTATTTATCCGAATGAAAGAAGGAAACCATCATGACGATGATCGGCATCGATTTAGGAACCACCAACTCCCTGGTATGTGTCTACAGAAACAGAAAGGTAGAACTGATTCCAAACGGACTTGGAAAGTTCACCACTCCCAGCGCTGTCAGTCTGCTTGATGATGGCACCGTTCTTATTGGGGAGGCCGCAAAGGAAAGGCTCATTTCCCACCCTACAAGATCTGCTGCCTATTTCAAATCCTTTATGGGCACTGACCGGCATTTTAAATTGGCAGATAAAGCCTGGACAGCTCACGAACTGTCCGCCCTTGTTTTGAAGCAGCTGAAGCGTATTGCTGAAGATTATCTGGGGGAGGAGGTGGAAGAAGCAATCATCAGTGTACCTGCCTATTTTAATGACAATCAGAGAAACGCCACCAGACTTGCCGGAAAACTTGCCGGCCTGAAGGTGGCGCGTATTATTAATGAACCCTCAGCTGCCGCCCTCCGCCTTCATACAGAAAGCGGGGAAGAAGAAAACAAAATCCTGGTCATAGACTTTGGCGGAGGCACTTTTGATGTCAGCCTCGTGGACTGCTTTGAAAACATGATTGAAATCATTGCCATTGCCGGGGATAACCATCTGGGAGGAAGAGACATAGATACAGCCATTGTGGAATACTTCTGCAGTTCCAACAATTTAAGTTCCAAAAGCCTTTCCCCCTCCCAGCTCTCTTCCCTGTACCGCAAAGCAGAGCAAGCCAAAATATGCTGTCAAAAAGAGCAGGCCATCACAGCTGTCCTGGACCGGGAATACAGCGCCACCCTGACGCCGGAGATCCTGGGGCAAATCTGTGAGCCTTTATTTTTACGGGCCAGACAGGTGATTGCAGATGTGATCAGAACAAGCAAAGCGGCCTCTTCCGCCATCACAAAAGTGGCTCTTGTAGGCGGCTCCTGCCAGTTTGAACCGTTCCTCTCCTATCTGGAAAAACTTCTTGGAAGAAGGCCCCGCCTTGTGGAAAATCCCGAGGAAATCGTGGCCGTGGGAATCGGTCTCTGCACAGCCATTAAAAACCGTGATATCAGTGACATTGTAATGACGGATGTATGCCCTTTTTCCCTGGGAATCGGTACCCATAACCCCTGGGGAGACCGGCTTCTTATGTCTGTGATCATAGAACGCAACAGTATTCTTCCTTCCAGACATTCAGAAAGGTTTGTCACCACATCAAACAACCAGACTCAGATACGCTGCCAGATATATCAAGGTGAGCAGCGCTATGTGGACGGCAATTTAAAAATCGGGGAAGTGACCATAGACGTTCCTCCGGCCCCCAAAGGCAGCCAGTTCGTAGACCTGGCCTTTTCTTATGATATTGACGGCATACTTCATGTGGAAGCAAAGGGAAGCGGCGGAAATACCCGGAAAGCAGTCATTA
This sequence comes from uncultured Clostridium sp., assembly GCA_900551225.1. GTDB lineage: Bacteria > Bacillota > Clostridia > Lachnospirales > Lachnospiraceae > Enterocloster. Next base: position 3,536 of record URUZ01000380.1, on the reverse strand, counting down.
TCAATCCTCTCCTGTCTTTTGATGAAACAGAGCTTGAAGACAAACTGGAAGAACTGCAGCTGCTGAGAGTCAATACCGATATACAGGAAGAAGACCGGCTTATGCTGGCAAATCTGGAACGGCTGTATGCTGAGCTGACGGGACCGGACAGGGATTATGTGGGACAGCTTCATAGCAGCTATCAGGAAGCTCTGCTGAATGGCAGTCTGATCCATCAGAAGAAACTGGCAATACAGATTAAAAAAGCCATTCTTAATTATGATTACCAGTTGAATTCAGATCCTTTTATGATTCTAAATGATAATGAGGATACCGGAAGCGGCGGTTATCTCAGCTGAGAAAGGAACAAATAATGAATATATGGGAAACGCTTGGAATCGCCCAGACAAAGGAACTATCTGCAATTAAAAGGGCCTATGCCAAAATGGCGGTCGTCTGTAATCCGGAGGAACATGAGCAGGAATTCCTGAAACTCCGTTCCGCCTATGAACAGGCTGTTTTATATGCCACAGACTATGCCACGGACTATACCACGGACCAGGAAGAGACGGAGGAAAAGGAGACGGAGGAAAAGGAGACCGGCGAAGAAACATCTTCTTTTACATGGGACTTCTCCGAGGAAGAGGATCTGGAACGAAACAAATTTAAAAACTGCGAAGCCATATTGAAATTCCATGAATTATACCATGTGAAAAAATCCAGTGACAAAAATATATGGATCAAATATTTCGTTTCCCCTGACTTCCTGGAAGTTTCCTTTTGTAAGGGCTTCTGTCAGGCTCTGGCAGAGGAATTTTCTGAGGACCAGGCTTACAAGTCCGTAAACAAAGCATTTCTTCCCCTTTTGAAGCTTTTTTATTCCGCCTATGACCAGATAAACGGAAACGGAATCATTTCAGAAGAACATCAGAAGGTCATGGCAGAGATTTACAATCTCACAGATACAAATATACAGCAGAACAAATTATCTGCCGTGGAAAGAGCCATTTATGAAGGGTACAAAAACTATTGCCAGCTGCTTGAGCTTTCAGAAGCACATGCCTGGAATGAAGACAGCTCACGTACCCTGGCCAATATTCTGGACAGATTTGTAATCTCCTATATTTATGACAAAATCACGGATCAGATCATAAGAGAAAGGGAATATCTGCCGCGCCATATATCCTCTCTAAAGCTGCTGGACTACTTTTTTGCCACAGCCAGCCTTCCAAAAGATGCATACGGTCTGCTTTTTGACAGACTCGATCTGGCCAATGCCAAAATGGGGCGCAATTATGTTCTTTATGGAAATCTAAGGAATCTGGCACTGTCAAAGTATCCTGAGCTGGATCAGAGATCCAAGCCTTCGTTTGCCGGCCTGCGGAAAGATCACATCGGATTCTGTGTCTCCCTCAAAAATCAGAGTGCGGATTTTGTAGAAAAAACCGTTTCTGATTTTTTTGAGAGGGAGGATTTCCAGCTGGCATTAACCGACGAAGGTTTTGTCCATGATGATATTTTTCACTACTGGCTCACAGATATCACCAACGGCTGTTTCCTGGAATCGTTAATCGCTTACTGCAGAGATCATGAAAATGTGGCCTTTAGAAAAAGTATCATAGATACATGTGAACAGATATTGCGTCAGCGCAGAATCAATATGGCTGTGATACAGGACGGGCAGTCAGACATAAACGAAGACATGCCGTTGGATGTGAAAAACAGGGCTTTTTTCAGGTATCTGCTTCATGCGTCTTTCCACAAAGCTTACAGTACGGAACACGAAGTTTATTTAACCGCGCTGCTTCGTGACTGCTTTCCTCCGTCTTCTTCATGGAGAGACCGATTTTTTGAAAAAGAAAGGGTTGTTTCCATAAATTTAGGCAACCGTAAGCTGGATATTCTATTTCATGGCTTATATGTGGAATACAGGCTGGAAAGCAGATCTGTGTATGGACCGTTTATACGTTTTCAAACGCTTGCCGTCATGGAAGACAGCGGCCTGTTCTGGCTTTTGCTGCCCCTGTCCTTTGCCCATAACAACAATAGAGCAGCTGTAAATCAAGAGATTTTAAAACGCCTTGAAGAACTGGACTTTCTCTCTGACTGCCCCCGCCACATCATTGCTGCCTGCTTAAGCCAGTCCATCTGCTGTGATTTCGATTCGGAAGAGACCTACAGGCCCACTCTTCTGAAAATCCACAGAGAATATAATGGGCTCTTACACAGCTGCTACATCTATCTCTATGAGGAAATTGTGGTGCAGATTGTGAGAACAGAAGTTAACGGTAATGCCACCCTTTTAGGACAGCACACTTTCACAGATATCTCACAGGCCATAGAATACGGTAACTGGCAGCTGGAGCAGCTTTCAAATCCGTTTGATCCGAACACCCTGGAGATCCAGTTCCTTCCGAAATCCGTTTTGGCAAAGATAAAGTACGCCCCTTCAAGGAATCTTACCGGTGAAGAGGTGACCATCGAAGCTGTCAGAGAGCTTCTGGTCCTTTTTATTTCACAAAGGGCCACACGGCTGGAGCTAAACTGGAGCCGGTACTGTATTGTAATCCTCGCTAATATGGGGAAATACGCCCTTTTTTGCCTGGATAAAATCAAAAAATACCGCTATACCTTTTTATCAAACCCAGGCATGTACCAAAATGCCGACAGCGGGGATATTGAATACCAGAACTTTTTATATGGCAAACTTCCGGAATATGTGATTCACGACAATCCGCAGGCTATTTTAAACTGCTTGGAGCGGATCATGGAGCAGGTCTCCTCACCCCATCCCAATTTCGTCCATGATCCAAACGCATGGCAGCTGGAGGTATACTTACATAAACCCCATCAATACAAGCTGGACAAATGCCTGCTGGCCGGATTCCCCATCTATACACCGGGAGAATTCCTCAATGAAAAGTTTACCATACCTGTTTTCCCAGATAAACTCTATCATAAAGAGCCTGATCAGGATTTAGAATGTACGGCGCTGTCCTCTGCTATGCGCCCCCTTGTGTCCGACTACCTCTTTTCCTTTTTTAGCAGGCGGGTTAACAGGCTTATTTTAAGCTGGGCAGACCGCCATATTGCCCTTTTCTCCTCTTCTCAAAATGAGGGATTCATTTTATTGTATCTGGATGATAAGACCAGATTCGTACAGATACTGGTATTTGATGAAAACAGGTATTTAAGCCTTGATAAGAAAAACAAATGTTCCATCATAGAAATAGACGGATTTAAATTCCCCGACTTCTGTGTACATAAAACAGTTGATAAAATACATGCCTATCTCAATGTACTGCTGCCCTGTATACAGTCACCTGACGCCATTCTGGCTATTCCGTTTGAATTTGCACTTCTTGACAGTTATTGTAAGGAGAAGAAAAATTGGAATTATGAGGGATTTAGAGAAAGGCTGTTTAGATAGTGGAATTAGGCGTGGAAGGGGACGCGGACGTTGGCTGGTGTATTGGCCGGGAAAAGAAGGAGGTTGGGGCTGGGAGGACAGCGGAGGGGCCGGCTCCTGGTTACGGAGAGCGTGTCTCTAAGGCCCT
>URUZ01000379.1 GCA_900551225.1 uncultured Clostridium sp. | reverse complement strand
ATCTATTTCCACTATTCATATGTTCCATTCCAATGTTTCATAAGTAAATATATTCAATTTCACCTCAGACAATTATGGGACTTGCAGGCGTACAGCAGCGCTATCATATATTTCACTGCCTTTCTGTAGTCCTCCACCCGGATATTTTCATCCGGGGCGTGGTGGTTGCTGCCGCCATTAGCCGTCCCCACGCTGACAATGGGCAGTCCGGGCCACGGCTTCCGGAAACATGCCGCGGGGCCTGCCCCCAGCTGGGTCAGCTCCAGAACCATGGGCTGCCCGTACACCTGCTCAGCGGCCCGGAACAGGGTCTCCCGGAGAGGAATATCCACCGGCGTTCTCACCGCCCCCTCGCCGCCCTTATAGGTGAGGCTCACATCCCCGAATCCATAGCGGTCCAGATGGCTGCGCAGCTGCCTGTGGACCTTCTGGGGGTCCTGGTTGGCCGCCAGATAGAAGCTGATTCTGGCCATGGCCTTGTGGGGCACGATCCCCCGGGGGCCGTTGTACAGTTCGCCCGCCTCCAGCCCGCAGATGGACAGGGTGGGCTCCATATAGATGCGGCGCTTCAGCTCATCCCCTGTGGCATTTTTCAGATACTCCTGAAAGCCCATGCGCGCCTTCAGCTTCTCCTCCTCATAGGGGAAGTTGTGCAGCACCTCCAGGTCACTGTCCGCAGCCGGCACCACATCGTCATAGAATCCGTCTATCAGAATCTCCTCGTCCACATTCTTCAGGGTACTCAAAGCCCATACCAGCCGCCAGCTGGCGCTGGGAACCGTGGCTCCCATGCGGCCGTGGCAGTCCACATCAGCGGTCTGTACCGACAGCTCAAATGTACAGTTTCCCCTGACTCCGAACCGCACCCAGGGGCGCCCCTCGTCATCTGTGATACCGCCCTCCCAGATACAGGCATCTGCTTTTGTCAGCTCTCTGTAAAGCTCCGGCCTGTCATCCATAAACCGCTTCATGGACGGGCTGGAAGTCTCCTCGTCCCCCTCCACAAACAGCTTCACCCGAACCGGCAGGATCCCTGCAATTCTGCGGATCGTCTCCAGGGCATGTATGCGGCAGAACAGTCCGCCCTTGTTGTCGGACACGCCCCGGGCATACATTTTCCCGTCTATGACCTCCGCCTTAAAGGGCGCCCCGGTTCTCCAGTTTTCCGCCTTCCCCTCATGAACCACATCATAGTGGTTGTACAGAAGCAGACAGCCCTCCGTGTCCCCCGGATTGTCGCTGTAAAGGATGGAATTGCCGCCCTCCACCGGGTACTCTGCGGCGTCCAGGCCCACTGCCTTCCACTTGTCCAGAATATAGCTTCGGGCGGCCGACAGGCCTTCCCGGTCCCCCTCCACGCTGCGGAAGCTGCACACCTGCTTTAACTCCCCCAGCATTTCATCTAAATGCGCATCCACATAGTCAAACATCTGCTGCAGCTGATCCATGCCCTACTCCACCCCCTCTCCCGCTTTTTTCAGTTTCTCAATTCTCTGGATATAGCTGTCGCAGCCCCTGTGCTTCACCAGCTCCTCCACCAGCTCCCCCGCCCGGATCAGCCCGGCCATATCCACGCCGGTCTCAATCCCCATGCCATCCAGCAGGTACAGCAGATCCTCTGTGGAAATGTTGCCGCTGGCATTTTTAAACACACTGCAGCCGCCGATTCCGGCCAGCGAAGCATCCACCTTCGAAATCCCCGCATCCAGGGCAGCCACGGTGTTGGCCAGCCCCATTCCCCTTGTATTGTGAGGGTGGAAGGCCCAGGCCTCTACCTGGGGGAACTCCTTCTGCATGGCTGAGAAATACCGGCCCACCTGCACAGGCGCCGCCATTCCCGCCGTATCATTCAGAGAGATCTCGGTAACACCGCAGTCCAGGAAGCCCTCAATGATCATCTTCAGCCGGTCCAGCGGCACCTGTCCGTCGTAGGGGGACATAAATGCCAGGGAAATAGAACCCAGCAGCGCCGCTCCGCCAGCCGCGGCAATCTTCCCGATCTCCTTAAATCCCTCCACTCCATGGCGGATGCTCCTGCCTGTCATCAGACTGTAATGCTTCTCACTGCCGGAAATGTTGATCTTAAACTTTCTGCACCCGGATTCCACTGCCTGGGCAGCGCCCTCCGGCGTCTGAAGCAGCGCCCGGTAGACCACTCCAGGCCGCCGGTTCATCCTGGCAAATACCTCCGGCGTTTTGCTCATCTGCCACAGTCCCCCGGTTCTGCCCGGCACAAAGGACCCTACCTCGATTTCCGTGATCCCTGCGTCCGCGATCTTGTCCAGCAGGCATAGCTTGTCCTCAGTCTCCACCTCAAAGGGCAGACTCTGGAACCCGTCCCTGGTGCTCACCTCGCAGATTGTAATCTTTCTTGGATAACTCAGCATACAATGACCTCCTCCATTTTATTCAGCAGCCAACATTTACCCTGGCCCCGGTCCTCCCGGGAACCGCCAGCACCGCCCCGTCCCCGGTTCTGGCCAGATACACCTCCTCCTTCTTCATGAGACTTAATGCCCTCACTGTGTTGCAGGACTGGTTGGGCCTCCCCCTTATCATGTTCAACAGCGCCATATCGTAGATGAAATTCTCCACCGCCAGGTAGCGGCCGCATCTCCCAGCCTCCTCGCAGAGATACCGCTGGTGAGGCTGCTCTGATGTCTCCCAGGTCAGCATGTCCCGCTTGTGGACTCTGGCCTGTCCCGGATTCAGATCCTCAAACTCATAGGCGTAGACCATCCGGCCCGACACATAGGCGACAAAGTATTTTTTCAGAACCTGGCCCAGCTCCCAAAGCTCCGTGTCCCCGAAATAGCACAGCACAGGCTCACAGCCCGCCTCATCACTTCTGTAGGCATACCCCAGTCTGGCCGGCATCCAGCCTCCGCGCTGCATTTTAAGCTGTTCCAGAAAGCGTTTCCATCCCTCCTGCTCTTTTCTGCACATGTCCCTAAAGATATTCCCCCGCAGGATTTCGCACACCAGAATCACGCCCAGGCAGTAAGCCATCCACAGGAATATGATGACTCTGGACCTGTTCATCCAGGCCATGGCTAAAAGCACAGCAGAAGCCCCCAGCCCGGTGATCTGGCAGATACGGATTCGTTTGATTGTCCTGGACAGCTCTTTGTAAGGCGAGTCCTCCTTCATATCGCACGCGTATTTAATCATCCTGTTACCCCCTTGATGTAGCTTACTGTAGCACAGCAAAAGAAAAACCGTCAATGCGGGCGGCATTGGCGGCAATTCCATTCTGTTATGGGTTCTATGAACATTTTTCATGTGTTGAATAGCTCAGTTCGATAAACTGATCCCAGAAACTCTCCGCAGGCCGGGTCATCCTGGTGCGTTTCTTCCTGGCAATGACAATGTGGCGGTACAGCCTTTCCTCCTTCAGCGCGCAGAATACGGGCCTGGCCGTATCCGCGTTGGGGTTGGCGCTGATAATAGGCACCAGCACCACACCTGCCCCGCTGCACGCAAATGCGTAGCGGGTCTCAATATAATCCACATAAAGGGGGTTCTCCGGCACAATCCCGTACCGCTCAAAAAAGGCCTGTTCCGAATAATGCATACTGTGCTGGGGAGTGGACAGCACGAACCGCACATCCTTTCTGCGCAGCAGCTCTGCTTCCAGCTCCAGAAGGTTCTCAACACTGTTGTCTGTGATATCCTTTCCCTCCAGGATGCTGCAGTCCCTGTGCATCACAAATATCAGAGGGTCCTTCTTCAGAGGCACATATTCAATCTGGTCCGACAACACGGGGTCTGTGTAGATCCCCACATCCACCAGGCCGTTTACCAGCATTTCCTCACAGTTCTTGGCATCCACATTGACCAGCTCCACCCGCACATTGGGATGGGCCTGGGTGTACTCCCCAATGTGCTTGCTGAGGTACCAGCCTCCTCTGGAGGTGGTGGCGATGCGGATGGTGCCGGCCTCCTGCTTGGCCACTGCCTCCATCCTGGCCTTCATCTCCTGCTCCATAGCCATATATTTCCTGGCATATTCCAGAAATACCTCGCCTGCGGGCGTCACATTTACAGGCACTGCGCCCCGCTCCAACAGCTCTGCCCCCAGTGTTTTCTCCAGCTTGTTAATGTGTTTAGTCAGGGCCGGCTGGGTGATGAAAAGCTTCCTTGCGGCCGCTGAAATACTCTTAGATTCTGATATGGCAATCACGTATCTGAAGCTGTCTGTGTCCATTCATCCCCTCCTGTCACGTCTGGTAAAATTATACCACAGCCATTATATTCCCACGAGTGTGAGGGGGGATTTCTTCGGTTTTGCGAAGATATATGTTCCGTATTTCCTAGAGCGTGTCTTAAAATTGCTTTCCGTCAGATGTGCGTCACACTTTGTGGGAGATTTGGCCCCGATGAAGGAGGCGTAGCGGGCTACGTTGACTGAATTGGGGTCAAATATGCCGCAAAGTGGGGCGTGCAGATGGCGGGAATGAATTTTAAGACACGCTCTAGGCTACAGACGCTTTGCATCCACCATACTGTGGTACGCCTTCTTCTGCTCATACATGGCTTCATCCGCCCTTGAGAACAATGCCATCATATCCTCGTCCCTGGACTCGTCGTACACCGCATAGCCGCAGGAAAAGGAGAGCGGCACATCATCCCACGCCTCCCGGCAGAAAGTCTCAAACCTCTGCCGGATCTGGTCTATGAGCGCCTCGATCTCCCGTGGAGACGTCTGGGTCAGCAGGATCACATACTCATCGCCGCCTGTGCGGTACGCGCTGCCTCTCTTTAGCACGGTCTCCCGGATGGCCCTGGACGCGGCCTGGATGTAGCAGTCTCCCTGCTGGTGGCCCAGACGGTCATTGACCAGCTTCAGGTCATTTAAGTCAATGGTGATCATGGCCGTATTCTGCCGGGAACGCCCGGGACGCAGATTGCCGATATCTGTCTGAAAAGCATTGCGGTTCTTAAGCTGAGTCAGCTGGTCCGTGTTGGCCATATCGTGAAATGTGGGATTGGAGACGCGCCGGAACACCAGAACCGCCGTCACGGTGGACAGCAGGCTGACCAGCACAACAATCACGGGCACAATCCAGCGGATGGTGGAATAGGTTTTAAACTGACGGCCTGCCTCGAATTCAATGCCCACCACGCCCACCACCTGCGGTCCGTCATGAACCGGGAAATAGGTGATAAAAATCTTCCCCCAGTCCGTGCTTTTAATATCCTTTGGCAGGACCTGCTCCCCGCCCAGGGCCCGCTCCATATCCACGGTGATCTCATGTTCAATCGGGTCCCCCGGGTAACGGAAGTCTCCGGCGCTCAGATCCAGGCCGTCTATCACATAGATGAACTCCCCCTGCTCATTTTTCTTGGCCGTGTAGAGGTACATGACATTGCTGGCATTTTTGACCTGCTTCAGCAGACTCTTCATCTCACGGTAGGAGCTTTTCTCCATATCCGCCCTGGCGTTGATCTCATAAAATGTACTCTTGTCCAAAGATTCTTCCAGAAAATCGTGTATGGCAAATGCACGCTGCTCCAGACCGTGGATCATACCGCTGTGGGTCAGCCGGTAACACACTGCGTAGATGCACAGCGAACAGAATACAGTTATAACAATCATCAGTATGGAAACCTGCACGTCAACACGCCGGGCCTGCCTCATTAATCTCATGGTAAATATCCTTTTCTACTCTGTGGTTAGATGTATTCAAACTGCATATACCTCTTCCTTCATAGTACCATATATTCCCAAAATATACCACAGATTCCCGCTTCCGACAAACGGTTTTATTCTGTCCTCCACACGCTCTACACCGGCAGGACTGGGAGATAAATACAGGCAGCTGTAAAATGACGGTTAAGCCATTTCTCAGCTGCCTGTAATAATTTTCTCACCATTAATCTCTTTTGGTATTCCTAACTCTCTCAATCATATTTTTGACTGTTTCATTAGCATTAATTACTTCTATCTTAATATTGGGATTCCTATTTTGAAAAACTCTGAAAATTTCATCAGCGAACGCCTGTCCTATATCCTCGACATCCTTAAAATCTAACTCGACCACCTCAAATTTATTAAAACCAATACTAATGCGCCTTGCCTGAGACCTCGATACCGGAAATGCATCTGGTATCGCATTCTTTATAGGAA
>URUZ01000378.1 GCA_900551225.1 uncultured Clostridium sp. | reverse complement strand
CCGTAACCAGGAGCCTGCCCCTCCTCTGTCCTGCCTGCCCCAACCTCCTTCTTTTCACGGCCAATACACCAGCCAACGTCCGCGTACCCTTCCGCGCAGCTCCCTACGCGTGTTTAAAAACAGGCTTGTATTCTAATATGTCTTTGTGCTACAATTGAACACAGACAGGACCCGGAGAGTGTTTCTCCTGCAAAGAATCGCACAGCTGACAAAAAGCAGTGATCTAATACGCTCTGGGCCGCCCTGTTTCGGAAAGGCAGAATTTTATGTATACATTTAACAGCAGAGTGCGGTACAGCGAGACGGATGAATCCGGCAGGCTGACTGTCACAGGCATGATTAATTACATGCAGGACTGCAGTACCTTCCACTCTGAGGATGTGGGAGTGGGCGTGGGATATCTTGGCAGGAGCAGGAAGATCTGGCTGCTTTCCTCGTGGCAGATTGTCATCAAACGCTATCCCAAGCTGGGGGACCGGCTGGAGATCGGTACGTGGCACAATGATTTTAAAGGGATTTACGGCTATCGGAATTTCGTGATCCGGGATGAAGCGGGTGAGGATCTGGTCCAGGCGGCCTCGGTCTGGTTTTTATATGACCTGGAGAAGGAGCAGCCGGCGCGCGTCACCGGTGAGGACACTGATCCCTACGGAGAGCCGGGAGCAAGACTGGAACTGGGGAAAATTCCCAGGAAGATCCCGGTGCCCGCGGAGTATGAGACTATGGATGCAGTGGTGGTCAGCCGTCACCATCTGGACACCAACCACCATGTGAATAACGCCCAATATGTGGATATGGCCAGAGAAGCGGTGCCGGGTGAGGTTACAATCCGGGAAATCAGGGCAGACTATAGGAAAGCGGCACTGTTGGGAGATCTGGTGATCCCGCGTGTGACGTCCGGCAGCGACGGAAGTTATACAGTGGCCCTGTGCAGTGAAACGGGGGACATATACGCGGTTGTATGGCTGATGACAGAGACCGCGGACCATTCAAATGAGAAACGGAAATAAAAGAGGAGCGGTGAGTATGATAGAGTTAGGTAAAGTTCAGGAATTGGAAATATTGCGCACCAAGGAGTTTGGCGTGTACGTAGGCCAGAAGGACGATGATCAGGTGTCGGTTCTGCTGCCCAAGAAACAGGTGCCCCAGGACGCCAAGGAGGGGGACAAGGTGGAAGTCTTCATATATAAAGACTCTTCGGACCGCCTCATTGCCACCACAGGCAAGCCACGGCTGCAGGTGGGGGAAACTGCCCTTTTGGAGGTTAAGGAAGTGGCCAAAATCGGAGCATTTCTGGATATGGGCCTGGAGAAGGACCTGCTGCTTCCGTTTAAAGAACAGACGCGCCCTGTAAAGACCGGGGAACGCTGTCTGGTGACCCTGTATGTGGACAAGAGCCATCGCCTGGCCGCCACCATGCGGGTATATTCCCATATGAGCAGCCAGTCTCCCTACAAGGCCAATGACTGGGTGACAGGCACGGTCTATGAGATCAATGAAACGCTGGGCGCCTTTGTGGCCGTGGACAATAAATATTATGGTTTGATTCCGAAGAAAGAGATGTTCGGCACATTCCGGGAGGGGCAGGAGATCCAGGCCCGGGTGATGAAGGTGCGGGATGACGGCAAGCTGGATCTGTGCGCCAGGGACAAAGCGTACCTGCAGATGGCCTCGGATGCAGAGATTGTATTAAAGGTGATGGACCGCGCAGGCGGCAGCCTGCCCTTTACGGACAAAGCCAGCCCCGATATCATTATGCGTGAGTTCAAGATGAGCAAGAACGCCTTTAAGCGGGCAGTGGGCCGCCTTCTGAAGGAGGGCAAGGTTAAGATAACAGAACACACCATTGAGCGCGTCGAATAACACCAGCCGGCAGTCTTCCATTCTGGACGGCTGCTTTTTTAAACGTTGAGAGGAGAAATTTGCCATGAATAAGAGAAGCCCGGCAGTGGACTATGTGTTGATTTTTCTTGGTTCCATGCTGATGGGATTTGCCATCAAAAATATCTATGATCCCGCCAATATGGTAACAGGAGGTGTCTCCGGTCTGGCGATCATATTCAAGGACCTGTGGAATGTACCGCTGTGGATTACCAACACCATGCTGAATGTGCCTCTGTTTCTGGCGGCCCTGGGCGTGATGGGATGGAAATTCATCAAGCGCACCCTGTTTGCAACCATCATGCTGTCTGTCTCCCTGTATATCATCCCCGAGGCGGCATTTATGCAGAACGACATCTTTCTGTCCGCCCTGTTCGGAGGAATCATCAGCGGTGTGGGCACAGGCCTGGTGTTCCTGACCCAGTCCACCACAGGCGGCACGGATATGCTGGCGGCGCTGATCCAGAAACGCATGAAGCACTACACCATCGCGCAGATCATGCAGATCCTGGATGGGCTGATTGTGCTGGTGGGCGCCACGGTCTTTGGTATCCGGGCGGCGCTTTACGCGCTGATCGCCATCTTCTGCGTGGCCAAAATCTCCGACGGCCTCATCGAGGGCCTGAAATTCTCCAAGCAGGCTTACATTATCTCAGACAGCTATCAGGAGATTGCCGATTCCATTATGGCGGAGATGAGCAGAGGCGTCACCGGCCTGCCGGCGCGGGGCATGTACTCCGACTCTGAGAAAAATATGCTGTTCTGCGTTGTCTCCAAAAAAGAGATTGTGCAGCTTAGGGAACTGGTGGCCCGGTTTGACTCTAAGGCTTTTGTGATTGTGAGTGATGTCAGAGAGGTATTTGGGGAGGGCTTTTCTGAATACTGACCGTCAGGGTGCTGCGATATTTCCAGTTATTCGCGGTATAAAAAGGGCATTTTAGTTAATTGTCCACAGACTTTGCCTTTTTTAATAGGGAAATGAATCCATTTTGGGTATTGAATGACAATTATTAACAAATTTTAATCAGGGCCTTCCTTGGAAATTTGTGATTTAGAACACTTTTTTTCACCAATATGCAAATTAGCCAAATCACAAAAATGGATTTTGTAAATTGTCGATATGGTAATGGAAAGTTCTTTCATGTATGATAAGGATAGTTTAAACGGTGTCACTATTATACATAACGCAATGCATTTTTAGGAGGAAAAAACAGAATGGCTAGTTTATCACTGAAAAATGTTACCAAGAAATATCCCAATGGATTTGTGGCAGTAAAGGATTTTAACCTGGAAATCAAGGACAAGGAATTCATCATCTTCGTAGGTCCCTCCGGCTGTGGAAAGTCCACGACCCTTCGTATGATCGCAGGTCTGGAGGATATCTCTTCCGGTGAGCTGTACATTGATGACAAGCTGGTTAATGATGTAGAGCCCAAGGACAGGGATATCGCAATGGTATTCCAGAACTACGCTTTGTATCCGCACATGTCTGTATACGATAACATGGCTTTTGGCCTGAAACTGAGAAAGACCCCCAAGGACGAGATTGATAAGAAGGTACATGACGCAGCCAAGATTCTGGATCTGGAGCACCTGTTGGACCGCAAGCCCAAGGCTCTGTCCGGAGGCCAGAGGCAGCGTGTTGCCATGGGCCGCGCCATTGTCCGCAGCCCCAAAGTATTCCTGATGGATGAGCCGCTGTCCAACCTGGATGCCAAGCTGAGAGGCCAGATGCGTGTGGAGATCTCCAAGCTGCACCAGAGACTGGAGACCACCATCGTTTACGTTACACATGATCAGACTGAGGCCATGACCCTGGGTACCAGAATCGTTGTAATGAAGGACGGCGTGGTACAGCAGGTGGACAATCCCCAGAACCTGTATGACAAGCCCTGCAACAAGTTCGTTGCCGGATTTATCGGAGCTCCCCAGATGAACATGATCGATGCAGTTGTGGGCAAAACTGGCGAAGAGGTAACCCTGACCTTCGGAGGACATACCATCGCACTTCCCGCTGCCAAGGCCAAGAAGCTGGAAGCCGCCGGATATGTGGGCAAGAATGTAATCCTGGGTATCCGTCCTGAGGATATGCATGATGAGGAGTCCTTCCTGTCCATGTCCCCCAAGAGCGTGATCGAGGCAACCATCCGTGTGTACGAGATGCTGGGCGCAGAAGTGCTGCTGTACTTTGATATTGACGACGCAAGCTTTACCGCAAGAGTGAATCCCCGCACCACCGCAAGACCCGGCGACCAGGTGAAACTGGCCCTGGATCTGGAGAAGATTCACGTGTTTGACAAAGAGACAGATCTTGTAGTTATTAACTAAACACAGACTTTAAATTTATGCAGTGAGGTAAAAAAAGGCAAGTGAGTGTATAACTCCCTTGCTTTTTTTGCTATTTTGCATTAAAATAGGAAAATAGGATATTAGATTACTCCGACTACATTTCAAAAAGGAGAGTGCAACATGATTTCAAATCAGATACTGCAGACTACATTAGATGGATTAAAAGGCATTACGAGAATCGATTTATGCATTTGCGATACAGAAGGAAAGGTATTGGCATCCACTTTTACGGATGCTGAAGATTCAGAGAATTCAATTCTGGCATTTGTAGATTCACCGGCTGACAGCCAGGTGATTCAGGGATATCAGTTCTTCAAGGTATTCGATGAGCATCAACTGGAGTACATTATGCTGGCCAAGGGCGCAAGCGATGATGTATATATGGTTGGCAAGCTGGCCGCTTTCCAGGTACAGAACCTGCTGGTGGCCTACAAAGAGCGTTTCGACAAGGACAACTTTATCAAGAACCTGCTGCTGGACAACCTGCTGCTGGTAGACATCTACAACCGGGCCAAGAAGCTGCACATTGACACGGATGTTAAGCGCGTGGTCTATATTATTGAGACTCACAATGAGAAGGATGTCAATGCGCTGGAGACAGTGCGCAGCCTGTTTGCCACCAAGACCAAAGACTTTATCACCGCTGTGGATGAGAAGAACATCATCCTGGTGAAGGAAGTAAAACAGGGCGAGAGCTACGGTGAGCTGGACAAGACTGCCAACACCATCCTGGATATGCTGAACACTGAGGCTATGACTAAGGTGCGCGTATCCTACGGCACCATCATCAATGACATTAAGGAAGTATCCCGCTCCTACAAGGAGGCCAAGATGGCTCTGGACGTAGGCAAGATCTTCTACAGCAACAAGAACGTGATCGCTTACAACAACTTAGGCATCGGCCGCCTGATCTACCAGCTTCCGATCCCTCTGTGTAAGATGTTTATCCGTGAAGTATTTGACGGCAAGTCACCGGACGACTTCGACGAGGAGACACTGACCACCATCAACAAGTTCTTTGAGAACAGCCTGAACGTGTCCGAGACATCCAGACAGCTCTACATCCACCGGAATACCCTGGTATACCGTCTGGACAAGCTGCAGAAGAGCACCGGGCTGGATCTGAGAGTGTTCGAAGATGCCATAACCTTCAAGATTGCGCTGATGGTAGCCAAGTATATGAAGTACATGGAGAGCCTGGATTATTAAGCCGGAGTAGCAGATGATAGAAATTGACAGAGTATTTAAGACTTATGAGACGGGCAACAAGGCGCTTAAGGATGTGAACATCACAATCGGGGACGGTGAGTTTGTCTTTATCGTAGGCAGAAGCGGTTCCGGCAAGAGCACGCTGATGAAGCTGCTCTTAAAGGAACTGGAACCGACAAAGGGACGTATCGTGGTAAACGACATGGATCTGGTGCGTATGCCGCGGCGCTACGTCCCCAAATATCGCAGAGAACTGGGTGTGGTCTTTCAGGATTTCAGACTCCTGAAGGACCGCACTGTATTTGAGAACGTTGCTTTTGCCCAGCGGGTCATCGGTGTCCCGGGACGGGTCATCAAGGACTCTGTTCCGCAGATGCTGCGGATGGTGGGACTGTCCTCCAAGTACAAGGCCTATCCCAGGCAGCTTTCCGGAGGGCAGCAGCAGCGGGTGGCCATTGCCAGGGCGCTGATCAACAATCCGGCTGGACTTCTGGCCGATGAGCCTACCGGCAATCTGGACAGCTACAACGCCCACGAGATTATGAAGCTTCTGGACGAGATCAACGGCCGCGGCACCACGGTGATCGTGATTACCCACAGCCACGAACTGGTGGAGGAGATGGGAAAACGCGTCATCACTATGGACAGGGGCAGCGTGATCGGGGATACAGGAGCCAGGGGAAGCTACACTTACTCT
>URUZ01000377.1 GCA_900551225.1 uncultured Clostridium sp. | reverse complement strand
TTGCTACTCTGTACTGTTTGGGACGTGCCCCTCTGTAGCCTTTTGCCATCTTCAGGACTCTATTGTGTTTCTTCTTCGCATTTAAACCGCCTTTAATTCTTGCCATCGGTAATTTCCTCCTTCTACAAATTCAACTTACAGATATGGTAAAATCTTCTTCATTACCTTTGCGTTGGTAGCGTCGGTAACGATATCTTTTCTAAGATTTCTCTTCCTTTTGGTGGTCTTCTTATTCAAGATATGAGATTTGTAAGCTTTATTGCGAACTAACTTACCGGTTCCTGTCTTTTTAAAGCGCTTTGCTGCTGCTCTGCTGGTTTTTAACTTTGGCATTGTAAAATTCCTCCTTAAATCATTGTATTTTAACGTTTTGCAGTTAAAAACATAACCATGCTTCTTCCTTCCACTTTTGAGGGCTTGTCGATCACAGCGAGATCGGCCAGACTCTCAGCGAAATCATCGAGAATATATCTGGATTTAGACATATGGGCCATCTCACGGCCTCTGAAGCGCAAGGTTACCTTCACCTTGTCTCCCTTTTCCAGGAACTTCCTGGCCGCGCCAACCTTAGTATTTAAGTCATTGGTGTCAATATTCGGGGACAAACGAACTTCCTTGATCTCGATTATCTTCTGTTTCTTCCTGGCTTCCTTGTCCTTACGAGCCAGCTCGTAACGGTATTTGCCATAGTCGATAATCTTACACACAGGCGGCTTGGCACCGGGGGCGATCTTCACCAGGTCTAACTCCGCTTCCTGGGCCATCTTCAGCGCATCTCTTGCGGGCATAATCCCTAACTGTTCACCATCTTCTCCGACCAGCCGTACTTCCTTGTCTCTGATCTGTTCGTTAATCATTAAATCGCTAATAGTCGTACACCTCCATAGTTCAATCTCATTCTCCGGAATCAGCATACCCCGTTCTGCCCGGGGCAAAAAAATAAAGCGGACAGGCAATCTATCCACTTACTCACAATCAAACCAGCACAGCACATCTATGTAAAATGCTTCTCTGCCGTTTCATCTATGAACCCGGGTCACTGACTCGTGCCGAGGTGAGGTGGATACCTGCTTTCCTGTAGTCGTTCTCACAACTTATATTACTTTACTACGATCACTTATTTTTGTCAAGCTTTAATTTATATTTGCCATTATTTTTTATACCTGGAGGCCCGTATGCCTCCAGGTCTTTTCATAAATTACCGTGCCTTAAAGGTGGCGCAGCGGGTCTCCGTGCATTCGCAAGCTCCGTCTCCGCTGATACCGATATGCTCTGCAGAACAGCGGCGGTCTTCGTTATAAACGCACTTTACTGCATCGCACTCTACTTCCAGACGCTGCTCAGGGGGCTTGAACAGGTTGGTAAATGCTCCGCCCTTGTTTTCATCGAAACTGGAGCAGCAGGGCTCATCCGTTTTTTGTGCACTGTGTCCATCCACCAGAATCGCTCTCTTGCAGCAGCAGTCATCGGAGTTATGCATGCAGTTCTTAACGCTACATTCTAACTTTGTCATCGTCGTAACCTCCTTAAAATTTCGTTATCCTGTTATCTGCGTGACAAAGTTAGTATGCGCCCGGCATTGGGTTTTATTCACTTCCCGGCTGCAGCAATTCATTTAAATCGCGGATAGGCTGAATGCAGTTTAACTCCTGTCCGGCCAGATCGTACATTTCCCCGTCGGTCACATAAGTATAGACCTGAATGTCGTCCACATAGGCTGCTGCGCCGCTGTTTTTGATTGTAATTTTGCTGAGGGAAGTGCCGGGAAATGTAAGCTCCACGGTCTTTGCCCCGGTGACGGACACGGATTTCGTCTGGTTGCCCAGCTGGACGCTTAAATCGCTGGCTCCGTCGCTGTCCGCTTTAAAACGCACATGGGTCTTGCTGCCTGTTGATCCGGTGGCCCGGTTCCCGATGTCCTGGGATATGGAGCCGCCGCCGGGTATGGCCGCCTCGTTGCTGCCGCCCCGCTCCACAATGGAACTGCCGCCCATCATATTCCACTCTGCTGCGCCCAGGCCGAACTGGGAGTTGTAGAGCTTGTTGTCGCAGTAATTGCGGTAAGTCCAGATTCCGTAGCCCATGGTCATATTTTTTAAAATGGGAGCCATTCCCATGAGATATGGCGCCTTCTCCTCATCCTGAAGCTGGGCGTTGTGCTCAAAACCGATGGTGTTGTCCGTAAACAGGAACTGGTCGATGTAGATGGGCTTTCCGTCATTGTAGTTGAGTATATTGCCCAGAATCCTGGGCGCCATGTCCAGGGCCTGCTGCGCCGTGACCCGCTCAAATTGATTCTCCATCCCCATGGGAATACTGTACATGGTAGAGGAATAGGAGGCGTTCTGGCAGTCAAATGTCTCTGCATGGAGATATCCGGTCATCTCTCCATCCAGACCGCGGATGGGATCTCCGTCCAGCCGCACTTCCATGGACAGCTCCGGGAATACCTGCTGGCTGTCCGCCAGAAGCCGGTTGAGAAAATCATTGTAAAATTCGAAGAAAACCTTCCTGGCCGGGGATTTCTCATCCGGGAAATACAGGGCCTCATAAGAGTACAGCTTCTCCCCGTACAGCTCCTGCAGTTCCTTCAGGCTGTAGTGTTCCCTGGCATACTGGGTATATCCGGTCTTTTGGGCCATGGCCTTGCTGTTCTGGCTCTTGCCGTAGGTGGCCGATGTACCGGTAAAGTCCCAGAAATCCTCCCAGGTCAGGAAACCGCCGCAGAAATTCTCATGGGCGGAAGCTGCATCGTAAAGCCGCTTCACATAGTCCAGCCATGCAGTGCGCGTGGCATCGTCATACATCAGGCCGTGAAACCGGGTCTGTATGTTGTCCCTGCCGTAATAGTCCCAGGTGTAGCCCACCCGCAGCATCACGCTCAGCTGCTGCCGGGCGGCGGCTTCCATCACACGGTCCAGCTTCTCCCAGGCGTAATCATTGTAAGTGCTGGGGGACATCTTCGGCTGAAATTCCCTCCATGGAATCACCAGAATAATGTTGTTGAACCCGTCCGCCGCAATCTGCGCCAGCTCATCGTCCATGTTCTTGCTCTCGCTGTTCCAGAAGTTGATCACCCAGTCATCGGAATAGTAGGTTGCCGATTTCAGATATTCCGGCTGCCCTAATTTGTATTCCTCCGCCCTCATAAAACCGGTGGTAAATGAAAACGCCGTCATGGCAAATGCCAGCGCAGCTGCAGCAGCTCTTCGTTTCCCTCGTATCATCCTGATTCTCCTTTATCCCGTGTTAAATCCTGCCTCAAACTTACCATATTTTTCGCACAAAAGCAACAACAGCAGGCCAAAAAGGGCCTGCTGCCAGATATTGCCACGGTATTGCCACTTATGATTTTTCTGCCTGGCTGCCTTTATGCTGCTGCCCCGGCCCCCGCTTCAGCTCCGGCCAGACGGTGAGCATCATGGTGATAAAGCAGGCCGCTCCGCCGATAAAGTTGGACACCGGCTCAGCCATCAGTATTCCGTCCGTGCCCAGATGGAATACTGCGGGTAGGATGAGGATCAGCGGGATCACAATCACCACCTTGCGGAAGATGGAGAAGAACACCGCGTATCTGGATTTCCCAAGCCCCACGAACACGGACTGGCCCGCAAACTGAAGGGACATCATAAAAAATCCAAAGAAATAGATCCGCATGGCCGGTATCCCCGCTTCCACCAGGTCGCCGTTGCGGTTGAATATGCGGATGAAAAACTCAGGAAAGCTGTGGACGCACAGCCATACCAGAATTGTGTAGGAGATGCAGATCACGGACATGAACACAATGGCATGCCTGGTGCGTTTATACTCCCCCGCCCCGTAGTTGAACCCCAGCACCGGCTGGGCGCTGTTGGTCAGGCCGCTGACCGGCATGGAGATCACCTCCCTGACAGAGTTGATCACAGTCATGATTCCCACATACAGATCCCCTCCCGCCTTCTGCAGCATGGCGTTGTACATGATCTGCACCGAGCTGTTGGTGATGGACATGGTGAAGCCGCTCATGCCCAGGCCAGCAATCCGCGCCACCCGCCTGCCGTCCAGACGGAAGGCGGACCGCTTCAGCCGCAGGATCGTCTTTTTGCCGGTGAGGAAGCGGACGATCCACACCGCGGACAGCAGCTGCGACAGGATGGTGGCCAGCGCTGCGCCCTTCACACCCATGTGGAACACGAAGATAAACACCGGGTCCAGCACAATGTTGGTGACAGCCCCCAGCAGCACGGTCATCATGCCCACAGTGCCGAAGCCCTGGGAGTTGATGAAGCTGTTCATGCCCAGCCCCACCATCACAAACAGGTTGCCCAGCAGATAGATAGTGATATAGTCCTCGGCAAAGGAGATGGTGTCCTGGCTGGCCCCGAACAGAAACAGCATGGGCCGCTTCACCGCAAGCCCCACCACGGTCAGAATGATCCCAGTGATCACCAGCAGTACAAAGGAGTTGCCCATGATGGCCTCCGCCTCCGCCTCGTTGCCCCGGCCCCTCTCAATGGAGCACAACGGAGCGCCGCCCATTCCAAACAGGTTGGCGAAGGCGATGACAATGGAGATGATGGGCAGGCACAGCCCCAGCCCGGTCAGGGACAGGGTGGCATTCTCCGGTATCATGCCTATGTAGATCCGGTCCACAATATTGTAGAGCACATTGATCAGCTGCGCCAGGGTCATGGGAAGGGCCAGTTTCATAATGTTGCCCACAATGCTCCCCTTTGAAAAATCATTCTTCCTTTGCTTTTGTTCCATCTTCTTATCCCCTGTCATTGTCTCAAATCCGCTTTAAATCCTCAGGCAGATCCACGTCCCTCAGTTCTTCCCAAGGCGCCTGGTACAGCCACAGGTCCTCAGGATGCCGCTTCATCAGCTGGCTGCCGCCCTTATCCCCGGTCAGCGCCAGCAGTTCTTCCCTGTATCCCTTGGCAAATGCCGCCGGATTCCCTCTCCTGCCCTCTGCGCAAACACAGCCCATGCCGTATCCGCTGGCCTCAAAGCCGGTGAGAAAGCCGGTGACCGTCTCCTGCCTCAGCCTCGGCTCATCCGCCACACAGAAGGCATACAGCTGCGTATCCTGCCCCGCCGCCAGGGTTCCAATGCGGATGGACGCGGTGATGCCCTGGCTGCTGTGGCCGTTGTATACGGCCTCCGCGCCCAGCAGGGCCGCCTCCTTCAGTATCTCCTCATACTGGCTGACCACCAGCAGATTAACTTTCCAGCCCCGGCCTTCCAGATCCGCCTGCACCTGCCGAAGGCAGTCCAGGCCGTGGCGGTACATTGGCCTGCCATCCAGATCCTCCAGCAGTTTGTTGGCGCCAAAACGGCTTCCGAACCCGGAAGCCATGTAAATCAATGCTACTTTCATCAGACACCCCTCCTAAAAAAGGCCGCCGGACAGGTCGCTTCTCAGCTGTCCGCACACCATACCCCGGCTCTCGCCCATGCGGTCCAAAAGGCCCTTGGCCAGCTGCACCTGATCCGGCCCATCGGCTTGGTTGAATACGGGAATCACCGGAATATCGGAATATTTAACACGCAGGGGATACAGATATCCGTACTGCATAAGGCAGGCCAGATCCTCGGGCTGAACGGTCCAGCCATTCTCCTGCATATACCCCTTCCGCCCATAATTGTCCATAATCTCCATGGCCAGCTCTGTCCTGAAACAGAGCTTTCCGGCCGCCTGGCCCAGAACCGAGAGGCCGTAAACGGACAGCACCATGTCACTGTTGCAGGGCACAACCGGTTCGCCAGGTCCCGGCACTTTTAATGGCAGGCGGCGGGAACCGTCCGCCTCCACCAGCACCAGCTCAGCCAGGGGGCAGATCTGCTGGTAGAACCCGTTCCCCACAAATGTGATCTTCTGGTCCCCCGCCTCCCTGCCTGCCACAGCGATGGACTCCTGCTCCAGCATCCTGCGCACCTGGCTCTTATCCGCCTGGAATACGCCGTACCGGCTGGGCCGGAACATGTGGGTGGTGGTCACTACCAGCACTTTAAATCCCCGTTCTCTCCCCTCCCAGGCCAGGCGGCGGATCAGGGAGGTCTTACCCCCGGCCCCTGGGAATGAAATCACATATGGCCCCTGCCGTCTCCTCGTCTCAACGGAAAGCGCCTGCCACAGGCTGCCGGACTCTGTCCACTGG